>NZ_QAIW01000376.1:1915-28210 GCF_003061285.1 Stenotrophomonas sp. HMWF003
TCGCCCTGGCGCGCGAGGACAGCGACACGCAGCCCTCCGCGCCGGTGAAGCTGGTGCCGCTGCTGGAGCGCATCATTGTCGAGCAGGCGCCGTTGCTGGAGACACGCGCGGTGGAGGTTGAGCTGGCGCTGGCCGACGATGCCACCCTGCTGGCACCCGAAGCGCCGCTGCGCATGGTGCTGGCCAACCTGGTCGGCAATGCGTTCGCCCACACCCACCGCGGCCGCGTGCGCATCCACATGGAACACGGCGAGTTGCAGGTGCTCAACAGTTCGGACGGTGGTGCAACGTTGCAGCAGTGGCCGCAGCCGCGCCCGTTCGACAAGGGCGAACACAGCCCGGGCAGCGGGCTTGGGCTGGAGATCATGCGCCGGCTGTGTGACCACCATGGGCTGCGCCTGCGGATCGAGCGCAGCGCCACCGGCGTCTGCGCGGGCCTGCGCGGGGTGGCCCCGCCGGTGCGCGCCTGAACCGAGCGCGCAGTGCCGGTCCGGCGCACGTGCACGCGGTCAGCGCAGGATCGCCTCCAGCGCCCCGTCCAACGTTGGATACTGGAACCGGTAGCCGCCCTCCAGCGCCCGCGCAGGCACCACGTTCTGCCCGGTAAGCAGCAGCCCGGCCATTTCCCCGAACGCCAGCTTGAGCGCGAAGGCCGGTGTGGTCAGCCGCGCGGGACGATGCAGGACCTCGCCCAGCGCGGTGGCGAACCCCCGGTTGGTGACAGTACCCGGTGCGGTGCCGTTGTACGCGCCGCGGGCGGTGTCATGGGTCAGCAGCCACAGGATCAATCCCACCAGATCCTCACGATGGATCCAGCTCATCCATTGGTCGCCATCGCCCATCGGCCCGCCCAGGCCCAGCCGGAACGGCGGCAGCATCCGCGCCAGCGCACCGCCGTCGCGATCGAGCACGATGCCGGTGCGCACCACGCAGGTGCGGACGCCCAGCGCGTCCGCCTTGAAGGCCTCGGCCTCCCACTGCCGGCACAGCATCGCGGCGAAGTCATGCCCGGGCGAGGCGGCCTCGTCCAACGGGGTGGCATCACCCGGCCCGTAGTAGCCAATCGCCGAACCGGACACCAGCACCTGCGGCGGTGCTGGCAAGGTCTGCATCCAGGCCAGCAGCGCGCGCGTGCTGCCGATCCGGGACGCGTGGAAGGCCTGCTTGCGGGCCTCGGTCCAGCGCCCCTCGGTCAGCGGCTCACCGGCCAGGTTGACCACCGCCTGCACCGGTCCCACGTCGTCCAGCTGCCCCACGTACTGCACGCCCGGCGGCGGGGTGCGGCCGGGCGTGCGGGTCAGCACGGTCACCCGGTGCCCCTGTTGCAGCAGCCGTTCGCACAGCAGGCGGCCGATGAAACCCGTACCGCCGGTGATCAGGATGTCCATCTTCACTCCGCCCTCTCTGGACAGGCACTGTAATCGACAGCGCGTGCAGGCCGGGACAGCACTCTTTTACATTCATCGCGATGAAGCGATATGATGTCCGCACACCCGCTGCCGCCGCCGCCCATGACCGCCATCAGCTTCGAGTTCTACCCGCCCAAGACCGATGACCAGCGCGCCCAGCTTGATCGCACGGCAGCCAAGCTGAAAGCGTTCGCGCCGGAGTATGTGTCGTGTACGTTCGGGGCCGGCGGTTCGACCCTCAGCTACACCTCCGAAACCGTGCGCCATCTCAAGCAGCACCACGGGTTCGACGCGGCACCGCACCTGTCCTGCGTGGGCGGCAGCCGCGAGGAAATCCGCGAACTGCTCAAGCTGTACCGCGCCATCGGGTGCCGTCGCATCGTCGCCCTGCGCGGCGACCTGCCCTCGGGCATGGGCCACCCCGGCGACCTGCGCTATGCGTCCGAGCTGATCAGCTTCATCCGGGCCGAGCACGGCGATGCGTTCCGCATCGAAGTGGGCGCCTACCCGGAAACGCACCCGCAGGCCAACGACGCGCTGCTGGACCTGAAGCACTTCAAGACCAAGATCGACGCCGGCGCGGACGCCGCGATCACCCAGTACTTCTTCAATGCCGATGCGTACTTCCATTTCGTCGATGCAGTGCGCGCGCTCGGGGTGACCGTGCCGATCGTGCCGGGCATCATGCCGATCTCCAACTTCAGCCAGCTGCGCCGCTTCTCCGAGCAGTGCGGCGCGGAGATTCCGCGCTGGATCGGCAAGAAGATGCAGGCCTACGGCGACGATGCCGAATCGGTGCGCGCATTCGGTGCGGAAGTGGTTGCCGGGCTGTGCGAACGGCTGGTGGCCGGCGGCGCGCCGGGGCTGCATTTCTACACCCTCAACCTGGCCAAGCCGACCACCCAGGTCTTGAAGCTGCTCAAGGGCTGATCCCTGCGTAAATCGCTTGCAGATAACGCCGGCGCGGCTACGCTGCTGCGATGAAACTGCTTCTGCCGCTGTTGCTGTGCGCGTTGTGCCTGCCTGCCCCGGTGTCGGCGCAGGCGCAGCGCGTGAACCGCTGCACCAACGCGCAGGGCCAGACCGTCTTCACCGACCGCCGCTGCGATGCGCTGGGCGCCACCGAGCGGATGCCGGCACGCACGCCCACCGTGGGCAACACCGGCATCTACCGCGCCGGTTGCGCGCGTCGGCTCAGCGAACTGACCGGGCAGATCCGCGATGCGGTAAGCCAGCAGGACGTGAACCGGTTGTCGTCCATCTACCTGTGGAACAACGTCTCCAACGCCACCGCCAACCAGATCATCGGGCGGCTGGAATCGGTGGTGCAGCGGCCGCTGGTGGATATCGCGCCGGTGTATCCGACCAGCGAAGACGGGGCGGTGGTAACGACCGACGCTGCACCGGTACTGGGCAGCGATGGACAGCCGGTGGCAGAGGTGGCGCCGCGCCGGCCGCGCCCGGTAGGGTTGCGCCTGGAGCAGACGCTGGGCAGCACGGCGACGCCGGTGCGCACGGTGTTCGGGCTGCGGCGGCAGTACGGGTGTTTCTGGATCACCCTGTAGCGCCGGGCTCTGCCCGGCGGAGGGACTGGCCAGGCATAGCGGCCCGGTGGGGTGAATTGCCGGGCAGAGCCTGGCAGCACGGGATCAGGTTGGCCAGAGCGCGCGGATCGCGGCGATGCCCTGGGCGCCGTGGCGGCGGGCCTGTTCGATGTCGTCCGGGTGCAGGCCACCCAGCGCATACAGCGGCAGCGATACCTGCTCGCGCAGGGCTTCGAAGGCTTCCCAGCCCAGCGGCGTGCCGCCGGGATGGCTGGCGCTGGGCTGGACCGGGCCGAGTACGGCGAAGTCGCAGCCCAGCCGTTGCGCGGCCTGCAGCTGCTCCAGGTCGTGACAGGAGGCGGCCACCAGCTGGTCGGCCGGCAGCGGGCGGGCGTCCAGCTGCAGCAGCTGTTCGCTGCCCAGGTGCACGCCCACGCCCAGCCGCTGGGCCAGCACGATGTCGCGGTTGAGCAGCCACTGCACGCGGCCACGGTGCGCGCTGATGGCCTGCTCGGCCAGCGCCACCCGCGCCGGGCTGGCAGGGGTGCGCAACTGGATCCGGCTGACCCCTGCGGCCAGTGCCTGGGCCAGGCGCTGGTGCCAGTCGTGGTGGGCCTGGGCGTGGTCGGCCTCGGGTTCGGGGGTGATCAGGTAGCGGTCGGGCTGGCGCAGCGCGGCCACCACCGGCAGGTCGGCCGGCGGCATCGAATAGCGCGACAACTTGTCCGGGGCCACCCAGGTGATGGCCTGGCCCTCACGCCCGCGGGGGCTGCCCTTCCAGCTGCTGATCCGGCGGACTTCCAGGCGCAGCCGCTTGTCGGGGTAGATCTGCGGTACGTCCATGATCCACTCGCCCACCTCGGCCTCGATCCCCAGCTCCTCGCGCAGTTCGCGCACCAGCGCCTGCTCGGAGCTTTCGCCGGGCTCGCGCTTGCCGCCGGGAAACTCCCAGAGGCCGCCCATGTCGCGGTCTTCGGTACGGCGGTTGAGCAGGATGCGGCCGCGGGCGTCGGTGATGACGCCGGCCACGACGTGGATCGATCGTTTGGGGGATGGCATGGAGGGAGCATGCCCAATAGCGCGGTGCTGGCGCAATCCCGAAAAGCATCGGCCGGTGCCGGGCCGGGGTGCAGCCACGCATGGCGTGGCTCTACCCCCGGATAGCAGACGCCCCGCACTTGGCGGGGCGTCCTGGGGTCAGGTCAACTGACCGTGGCAGTGCTTGTACTTCTTGCCACTGCCGCAGGGACACGGGTCGTTGCGGCCCACCTTGGGCTCGTCACGGCCCACCTGGGCCACGCCGTTCTGCGCCGCTTCCACCTGCGCAGCCTCTTCGTCGGCGCTGTAGCCGCCGGCGTCCTGGTGCTGGAACTGCGACTGCATCAGGCGCGCCTGCGCCTGCTGGCGTTCGGCCTGCTCCAGCGCTTCCACTTCTTCTTCGCTGCGGATGCGCACGCGCGCCAGCAGGGTCACCACTTCGCGCTTGACGTTCTCGAGCATTTCCGAGAACAGCTCGAAGGCTTCCTTCTTGTATTCCTGCTTGGGCTGCTTCTGCGCGTAACCGCGCAGGTAGATGCCCTGGCGCAGGTAATCCATGCGTGCCAGGTGCTCCTTCCAGCTCTGGTCGAGCACGGTCAGCATCACGTGCTTTTCCAGCGCGCGCATGGTGTCTTCGCCCACGCCGGTTTCCTTCTCGGCGAAGTGCGCGTCAATGCGCGCCTGCACCTTCTCGGCGATGGCTTCGGCATCCAGTTCTTCGTGCTGCTTGACCAGCCCCACCACGTCCATCTGCACGCCCAGGTCGGCGGCCAGGGTGGCTTCCAGGCCCGGCAGGTCCCACTGCTCGTCGATCGAGTTCGGCGGCACGAAACGGGCCACGATGTCGTAGATCACGTCGCCGCGGATGCCGTCCACGTTGTCCTTCACCGACTCGGCGTCCAGCAGCTCGTCGCGCTGGGCGTAGATCACCTTGCGCTGGTCGTTGTTGACGTCGTCGAAGTCGAGCAGGTTCTTGCGGATGTCGAAGTTGTGCGCTTCCACCTTGCGCTGCGCCTTTTCGATCTGGCGGCTGACCAGACGGTCTTCGATGACGTCGTCTTCCTTCATGCCCATCATGCGCATCGCCTTCTGGACCCAGTCCGAGGCGAAGATGCGCATCAGGTTGTCTTCCAGCGACAGGTAGAAGCGGGACGAACCCGGGTCACCCTGGCGGCCGGAACGACCGCGCAGCTGGTTGTCGATACGGCGCGATTCGTGGCGTTCGGTGCCGACGATGTGCAGGCCGCCGGCCGCCTTGACCGCGTCATGGCGCTTCTGCCATTCGGCCTTGACCTGGGCGCGCTGTTCGTCGGTGGCCTCTTCGCCCAGCTCGTGCAGCTGCGCTTCCAGCGACCCGCCGAGCACGATGTCGGTACCGCGACCGGCCATGTTGGTGGCGATGGTCACCGCACCGGGCATGCCGGCGTTGGCGATGATGGTCGCTTCGCGGTCATGCTGCTTGGCGTTGAGCACTTCGTGGTGCACGCCGGCCTTGCGCAGGTGCTCGGACAGCATCTCCGAGGTTTCGATCGACGTGGTACCCACCAGCACCGGCTGGCCGCGCTTGTTGCATTCCTGGATGTCGGCCAGCACCGCGTTGAACTTGCCGGTGCGGTTGAGGAACACCTGGTCCGAACCGTCCTTGCGGATGGTCGGGCGGTTGGTCGGGATCACCACCACTTCCAGGTTGTAGATGCTCTGGAATTCGTAGGCTTCCGTATCGGCCGTACCGGTCATGCCGGACAGCTTCTTGTACATGCGGAACAGGTTCTGGAAGGTGATGCTGGCCAGCGTCTGGTTCTCGCGCTGGACCGGCACGCCTTCCTTCGCTTCCACCGCCTGGTGCAGGCCATCGGACCAGCGACGGCCGGCCAGGGTGCGGCCGGTGAATTCGTCGACGATCACCACTTCACCGTCGCGCACGATGTAATCCACGTCGCGCTGGTAGATGGCATGCGCGCGCAGGGCGGCATTGAGGTGATGCACCACGGTCAGGTTCTGCGCGGCGTACAGGCCTTCGGTTTCGGCATTGAGGATGCCCGCTTCCACCAGCAGCGCCTCGGCGTGCTCCATGCCCGCTTCGGACAGGTGCACCTGCTTGCCCTTCTCGTCGACCCAGAAATCGCCTTCGCCGTCTTCGGCGTCCTGCTTGATCAGGCCCGGGACCACGCGGTTGACGCGGATGTACAGCTCCGGGGAGTCGTCGGCCGGGCCGGAGATGATCAGCGGGGTACGCGCTTCGTCGATCAGGATCGAGTCGACTTCGTCGACGATGGCGTAGTGCAGGCCGCGCTGGTAGCGGTCCGCGCGCGACAGCGCCATGTTGTCGCGCAGGTAGTCGAAACCGAATTCGTTGTTGGTGCCGTAGGTGATGTCGCTGGCATAGGCCTCGCGCTTGTCACCGTGCGGCATGCCCGGGTAGACCACGCCCACGCTCAGGCCCAGCCAGTTGTACAGCTTGCCCATCTGCGCCGAGTCGCGGCGGGCCAGGTAGTCGTTCACGGTGACCACGTGGACGCCCTTGCCTTCCAGGGCGTTCAGGTACACCGGCAGCGTGGCGACCAGGGTCTTGCCTTCACCGGTGCGCATTTCGGCGATCTTGCCCAGGTGCAGCACCATGCCGCCGATCAGCTGGACGTCGTAGTGGCGCATGCCCAGCACGCGGCGGCTGGCTTCGCGGCAGACCGCGAACGCTTCCGGGAGCACCTTGTCCAGGGCTTCACCGTCAGCAATGCGCTGCTTGAACTCCGGGGTCTTGGCCTTGAGCTGCTCGTCGGAGAGCTTTTCGATTTCCGGCTCCAACGCATTGACCTTGGCGACGATGCGGTTGAGCTGGCGCAGCTGTCGTTCATTACGACTGCCGAAGACGCGGGTAAGCAGGCTGTTGATCATTGAAGGAACCGGTTGGAATGAGACGCCCCAACGGCCACGCCCTCCCCGGGGGATGCGTCGGCCGCAAACGAAACAGGGCGCACTGCGCCCTGTCTATGGCAATACCCATTGTAGCTTGGGTCGGCCGTCAGGGGTTTCAACCCCGTGGAGCCAGTGCCGGCCGCTGGCCGGAAACCGCATTCGGTCACCTCGCAGGCGTGCCGGCCAGCGGCCGGCACTACCAGACGGGATCAGCCGCGCGAAACGCGCCCGACCGGGGTATTGCCGCCGTCACCGAGGAACTTGCGCGGGTTGACCACCTGGCCACGCTCCCACACCTCGAAGTGCACGTGGGCACCGGTGGAACGGCCGGTGGAGCCGGCCTTGGCCACTTCCTGGCCGGCCCGCACCAGGTCGCCCGGCTTCACCACCAGGCGCGAGTTGTGCGCGTAGCGGGTGACATAGCCGTTGCCGTGGTCCACGTCGACCACGTTGCCGTACCCGCCCTTCACGCCGGCGAAGCTGACCACGCCGTCGGCCACCGACATCACCGGGTCACCGACCTTGGCGTGGAAGTCCATGCCCTTGTGGGTAGCCGCACCGCGACCGAACGGATCGCTGCGGGTGCCGAAGTTGGAGGTGATGTAGGTGTTGCGGATCGGCATGCGGCCGGGCACCGCGTTCTGTTCGAGCTGGTGGTCGAACATCAGCGACTCCATCACCGACAGCTGGCGGCCTGAAGCAGCGAAGCGCTGCTCCAGCACCTGTAAGTCGGCGTTGACCGCGCTGACCGGGATGTCCTGGGTCGGGCCGGGCTCGCCTTCACCGAGGCCGGGGGTCTCGTTGAAGTCGAATTCGCCGTCTTCCAGCTTGCCCATCTGGGTCAGGCGTTCGCCCAGGGCGTTGAGACGGGTGGCCTGCGCCTGCAGTTCACCCATCCGCGCTGCCAGCGCGTTCACCTGGGTCTGGGCGTCTTTCTGGGCCTGCGCCAGCTCGCGTTCCTGCTGGGCGACCTTGGCGTGGAGCCGGGAATCATTGAACATGCTGCCGCCGATGCCGGCACCGAAGCCGATCAGGCAGCCCACCCCCAGCACGCTGCCCAGCAGGGCCCGGGGGGAATCTTCGAAGTAGAAACGCAAACGCGCCAGGGGCGTCTTGGCCTTTCCTTCACGCGTTTTGATTACGATCTTTTTGAATGCCATCAGTGAGTTTTCATGTCTGAGCCGAAATCCAGTGCGCGATCCCCATCCACGCCGAAGCCGGCGCTGGATGCGGTGATGGCGGACAAAGCCGGTAACCCGCTGCGCCGAGCCTTGTGGCTGGACGCACTGGACCGTCAATTGCGCCCCCATTTACCGCCTGCACTGGCCACCCGTTGCCGGCTGGCGAATGTAAACGGCGAGCACCTCGTTTTTCTCGTCGACTCCCCTGTGTGGCACGCCAAGCTGAGGCTTGCCGAAGCACAGTTGATCGACGCGGCCCGGTCCATCGGGCTGAAGGTCACCAAGGTGACCGTCAAAACTGCGGCTGCCCCTCCTCCACGCTCCCCAGCGATCGACAACAGGAATGGCCCCCACGCAGTTTCAGCCGCCACGCACAAAGGGCTACGCGACGCGTTGGCCTGCCTGAAGGACATGGATTTCACCAAGTCCTGAAGGCATCGGGGCATCCGTCCCCTTCCCCGACGCGTCACGAGCACGTGAACTTGTCAGGGAACCGGCCAGCATCGTAGCCGTGGAACGTCGCCCAGTCGTTAGTCTTTTATTAAAATTGCGTTAAATTCAGCAAGAACCTCGATCAGGTTCACAATTCCGTGACCTGTGCACGTCCACGGTTCATTGACGTCAAGATCACCCCGCAAAGACCCCGAAAACGCAAAACGGCGCCCAAGGCGCCGTTTGTTTTCCAAAAAAATCAATGCGATACCCCGTCAATGGCGGTAGAGCCACCCCATGGGTGGCTTACTTCAAACGGGTGGCCACCTCAGGCGTACGCCGGCGCCCCATACACCACCGGCGCCGTAGCAGCAGCGGCGTCGTAGCTCACCCACTCCCAGGCCGTGGCGTCGGCCATCAGCGCGCGCACCAGCTTGTTGTTGAGCGCATGCCCGGACTTGAAGCCTTCATAGGCGCCCAGCACCTGGCCGCCGGCCAGATACAGGTCGCCGATGGCGTCGAGGATCTTGTGGCGCACGAACTCGTCGGCGTAGCGCAGGCCGTCGTCGTTGAGCACGCGGAATTCGTCGAGCACGATGGCATTGTCCATCGAACCGCCCAGGCCCAGGTTGCGCTCGCGCATGTACTCCAGGTCACGCATGAACCCGAAGGTACGCGCGCGGGAGATTTCCTTGGTGTAGGCGGCCGTGGAGAACTCGATCTCGGCGCGCGACTGCTTGGCCGGGATCATCGGGTGATCGAACTGGATGGTGAAACCGAGCTTGTAGCCCTCGTAGGGCTCGAAGCGGGCGACCTTGTCGCCTTCGGTCACTTCCACCGTCTTGAGAATGCGGATGAAACGCTTGGGGGCATCCTGCTCGGCGATGCCCGCCGATTGCAGCAGGAACACGAATGGCCCGGAGGACCCGTCCATGATCGGCAGTTCGGCCGAGGACAGCTCCACGATGATGTTGTCCACGCCCAGGCCGGCCAGGGCCGACATCAGGTGTTCGACGGTCTGGATCTTGGCCTCGTGGTAGGTCAGCCCGGTGCACAGGGTGACTTCGGTGACCAGGTCCGCGCGCGCGGGCACTTCCACCACCGGCTCCAGATCGACCCGACGGAACACGATGCCATGGTTGACCGGGGCCGGGCGCAGGGTCATGTAGACCTTGTCACCGCTGTGCAGGCCAACGCCGGTGGCGCGGATCGTGTTCTTGAGGGTGCGTTGCGGAATCATGGGGAGCAGGACCGGGAGAGCGCGCAGTCAGCGCGGCGGTGACAAACAAGAATAACACGCAGTACCACCACCCCTTTCTGAACCGAAAGACGGGCGGCAGACTGCCGGGCCACTCCGGGCCCGGCAGCAAGGGACATGGAGGCGCTTACCGGGGAGGACAAGACCCCGGCATGCAATCCTCAGTCCGCCTGGCGGCGCAGGAACGCCGGGATGTCCAGGTAATCGTTGGGCAGTTCAGCAGCCGCCGGGCCGGACGACGACGGGGCCGACGACGCCGGGGTATCGGCGCTCGGACGACGCAGGCCCATGCCCATGCCCATCCCGCCGACGGCCTTGGAGACCGCATCGCCGCCGGTGTCGAACTCGCCGAACTCCGGCTGGCCGGTGGTGGCGTTGCGGACCAGCTTGATCGGCGCGCGCTCGCCCGGACGCTGGGTCTTGGAGGCCACGACGCGGTTCAGGCCGGTGGCCACCACGGTCACGCGGACTTCGTCCTGCATGTCCGGATCCAGCACGGTACCGACCACCACGGTGGCATCTTCGGACGCGAAGCCATCGATGGTGCGGCCGATCTCGTCGAACTCGGCCATGGTGAAGTCGGCGCCGGCGGTGATGTTGACCAGGATGCCGTTGGCACCGGCCAGGTTCACATCGTCCAGCAGCGGGTTCTGGATGGCCGCTTCGGCAGCAGCCTGGGCGCGGTCATCGCCGCGGGCGGTGCCGGTGCCCATCATCGCCAGGCCCATTTCGGACATGACGGTGCGCACGTCGGCGAAGTCGACGTTGATCAGGCCCGGACGCACGATCAGGTCGGCGATGCCCTGCACGGCGCCCTGGAGGACGTCGTTGGCGGCACGGAAGGCCTGGATCATGGTGGCGTTGCGGCCCAGCACGGTGATCAGCTTTTCGTTCGGAATGGTGATCAGCGAGTCGCAATGCTGGCTCAGTTCCTCGATGCCCTTCAGCGCCACCTGCATGCGGCGACGGCCTTCGAACGGGAACGGCTTGGTGACCACGGCGACGGTCAGGATGCCCATCTCCTTGGCCAGCTGTGCCACCACCGGTGCGGCGCCGGTGCCGGTGCCGCCGCCCATGCCGGCGGTGATGAACACCATGTCCGCACCCTGCAGCGCGTCCATGATGCGCTCACGATCTTCCAGCGCGGCCTGGCGGCCGACTTCCGGGTTCGCGCCTGCGCCCAGGCCCTTGGTGACGTTGGTACCCAGCTGCAGCTGCAGCTTGGCACCGCAATTCTTGATGGCCTGCGAGTCGGTGTTGGCGGTGATGAATTCCACGCCGTCCACACTGGTGCTGACCATGTGCGCCACGGCGTTACCGCCGCCGCCGCCCACGCCGATCACCTTGATCACCGCATTGGGTGCCATCTTTTCAATCAGTTCGAAATGCGCCATGTCCGTGTCCTCGTTGTATCCGCTTTCGGTGGCATGGGCGGTCAGGCCTCCTGCCTTTCGCGCGTCATGTTGCCGTTGCGGCTGTGTGGGTTGTGTGTTGCCGGTGCTGCGTGTTGCGGTGGTGCGTTGGGTTGCAGTGGTGCCGGGGGTGCAGCCGGGCAGAGCCCGGCTCTACGAGCGCCGCGTCAGAATTCGCCGCGGAACCAGGTCTTGAGCTTTTTGAACATGCTGCCCGCGCGCCCGGTGGGCAGCGACGGACGGCGCGGGTGTTCGATCTGGCTGCCCATCAGCAGCAGGCCAACACCGGTGGCGTGCACCGGATTGCCCACCACTTCGCCCAGGCCGGTGACGTGCTGCGGAATGCCCACGCGTACCGGCATCTGCAGCATTTCCTCGGCCAGTTCGACCACGCCTTCCATCTTCGAGGCACCGCCGGTGAGCACCATGCCGGCGCGCACCAGTTCCTCGAAGCCGGAGCGGCGCAGTTCGGCCTGCACCATCTCGAAAATTTCCTCGTAACGGCCCTGCACCGCCTGGGCCAGCGCGTGGCGCGGCATCCGGCGCGGCGGACGATCGCCGACGCTGGGCACCTGGATGCTTTCCTCGGCGGTGGCCAGCTGGGCCAGCGCGCAGGCGTAGCGCACCTTGATCTGCTCCGCTTCCGGGGTGGGCGTGCGCAGCATGTGCGCGATGTCGTTGGTGACGTGGTCGCCGGCGATCGGCAGCGAGGCGGTGTGGCAGATCGCGCCCTGCACGAACACGGCCAGGTCGGTGGTGCCGGCGCCCATGTCGACCAGCACCACGCCCAGCTCGCGCTCGTCGGCGGTGAGCACGGCCACGCTGGAGGCCAGCGAGGACAGCACCAGGTCGTCCACCTGCAGGCCGCAGCGCTGCACGCACTTGCTGATGTTGGCCGCGGCCGACTGCGCGCACACCACCAGGTGCGCATGCACCTCCAGGCGCACGCCGGTCATGCCGACCGGGTTGCGGATTCCTTCCTGCGAATCGTCCAGCACGTACTCGCGCGGAATGGCGTGCAGGATCTTCTGGTCGGCCGGGATCGCCACCGCCTTGGCCGCGTCGAGCACCCGGTCCAGGTCGCCCCAGGTCACTTCGCCGTCGCGGATCGGCACGATGCCGGGGGAATTCTTGCACTGCACGTGGTTGCCCGAGATCGAGGCATACACCGAGCGGATCTCGCAGCCGGCCATCAGCTCGGCCTCTTCCACCGCACGCTGGATCGACTGCACGGTGGATTCGATGTCCACCACCACGCCGCGCTTGAGCCCGCGCGATTCGTGCGAGCCGATGCCGATGACCTCGATCGGGTTGCCCGGCGAATACTCGCCGACCAGCGCCACCACCTTGGAGGTGCCGATATCCAGGCCAACGATCAGTGATTTGTCACCCTTGCGATTCATGTCCTGTCCTGCGCCGGCTTTGGCGCGGTTGCGGCCGGGGTACCCCAGCTCAGCGTGAAACCATTGGTATATCGGAGGTCGGCGCGTTCGATCGGCGCGGCCTGGTTGCTCAGCTGCGGCAGCACGCGTACGAAGCGTTGCAGGCGCGAGCGTGCGTCGTCGCGGCCCACCACCACTTCGGTGCCATTGCTGAGCAGCAGCGACCAGCTGCCACGCGCGTCCATGCTGACCCGCTTGACGTCCACCCCGGCCGGCGCGAACAGCGCCCGGGCATCGTTGTAGAGCGCCACCACTTCTTCGGTCTGGCTGTCCGGGCCATCCAGGTCGGGAAGTGCCAGGTCCTGCAGCTTCTTGGGCGTGGCAAACAGCTTGCCCTGCTCGGACAGCAGGCGGTCGTTGCCCCAGCGCGCGAACGGCTTGTGCTCGACCAGGCTGACTTCCAGCACGTCGGGCCACTGCTTGCGCACCTGCGCGCTTTCCACCCACGGCATCTGCTCGATGGCGTCCTGCGCGTCCTGCAGCTTGACCGCGAAGAACCCGGCCTTGGCGTACGGCAGCACGACCTGCTGCAGCTGTTCGGCCGGCACCCGCTTGAACTCGGCGTGCACGCGCAGCTTGGCCAACGGCCAGCGTTCGGCACCGACCCAGCCGTTGAGCACCGCCACCACGGGCAGTGCTACGACCGACAGGGCCAGCAACCAGACGAAGATGCGCAGCACCGCGTTCATGCGTGGGCACGCTCCCTGTCCAGGTCCTGCAGGTTGGCCGGCAGGGTCTGTTCCAGCACGCGCCAGACCAGTTCCTCGAAGCCGATGCCGGCCTGCGCGGCGGCCTTGGGTACCAGCGAGTGGCTGGTCATGCCCGGTGCGGTATTCACTTCCAACAGGTAGAAGCGGCCGCTGTCGCGGTCGCGCATCACGTCCACCCGGCCCCAGCCGCGGCAGCCGGCGGCCTCGAAGGCGGCCAGCGCGATGCGGCGGATCTCGGCTTCGTCATCGCCGTCCAGGCCGGGGCACAGGTACTGGGTGTCCTCGGCGATGTACTTGGCGTTGTAGTCGTACCACTGGCCCTTGGGCACGATGCGGATCGACGGCAGCGCCTGGTCACCCAGGATCGCCACGGTGAGCTCGTCGCCCACCACCATCTGTTCCATCAGCAGCTGGCCGTCGTAGCGCGCGGCCAGGGCCACGGCGTCGTCCAGGCCGGCATCATCGCTGACCCGGCTGATGCCCACGCTGGAGCCTTCGTTGGCCGGCTTGACCACCACCGGCAGGCCCAGTTCGGCGGCGGCGGCGTGCACTTCCACGCCTTCCACCAGCTTCACGTAGCGCGGCGTGGGCAGGCCCAGCGACAACCACACCTGCTTGGTGCGGATCTTGTCCATGCTCAGCGCCGAGCCGAGCACGCTGGAGCCGGTGTACGGCACGCCGAAGGCGTCCATCAGCCCCTGCACGATGCCGTCCTCACCGCCGCCGTTGTGGCCGTGCAGGATGTTGAACACGCGGTCGAAGCGCTTTTCCACCAGCGCCAGCGCCAGCGCCGGGATGCCGTCCACGGCCACCGCGTCGACACCGCGCGCGCGCAGCGCGGCGATCACGTTGCGGCCCGAATCCAGCGACACCTCGCGTTCGCTGGAGGTGCCGCCAAGCAGCACCGCGACGCGGCCGAACACGGCCGGGTCGGTGACGCGCAGCGACGGGAAGAAGATCGGGTTCATGCGGCCGGGGTCTCCGTGAAGCCTTCGGTGGCGATCAGCTGGGCCACGTGGCCGATGTCGCCGGCGCCCATCATCAACAGCAGGTCGCCGTCCTGCAGCACGTCGGGCAGCACGTGCGACAGCTCGGCGGTATGGCCGACCACGACCGGCTCGCTGCGGCCGCGCGCACGGATGGCGCGCGCCAGCGAACGCGAGTCGGCGCCCGGGATCGGCGCTTCGCCGGCCGGGTAGACCTCGCTCAGCACCAGCGCATCCACTTCGGACAGCACTGCGGCGAAGGCATCGAACTGGTCACGGGTACGGCTGTAGCGGTGCGGCTGGAAGGCCACCACCAGGCGCTGGTCCGGCCAGCCGCCGCGGGCGGCGGCGAACACGGCGGCCAGCTCGCGCGGGTGGTGACCGTAGTCGTCGATCAGGCGCACGCGGGCACCGCTGTGGGTGGTGACGATGCCCAGGTCGTTGAAGCGGCGGCCGATGCCGGCAAAGCTTTCCAGCGCGCGGGCGATGGCGTCCGGGGCGACGCCCAGCTGCCAGCCCACGGCGGCGGCGGCCAGCGCGTTGAGCACGTTGTGCGCACCCGACAGGGCCAGCGTGACCGGGTAGCTGCTGCCTTCGGGCAGGCGCAGGGTGAAGCGCATGCGCGGGCCGTCCTGGACCACGTCCTCGGCGCGCACGTCGGCGTTGCTGCTCATGCCGTAGCTCATCACGTGACGCGGGGTCTGCGCGGCCAGCGCGGCGACTTCCGGGTCATCGATGCACAGCACCGCGAGGCCGTAGAACGGCAGGCGCTGCAGGAATTCGGCGAAGGCGGCCTGGACCCGGGCGAAATCGTTGCCGTAGTTCTCCAGGTGGTCCGCGTCGATGTTGGTGATCACCGACACCAGCGGGTTCAGGCGCAGGAAGCTGCCATCGCTTTCGTCGGCTTCGGCCACCAGCCACTGGCCGCTGCCGAGCTTGGCGTTCGCACCGGCGGCCAGCAGCTGGCCACCGATCACGAAGGTCGGGTCCAGCCCGCCTTCGCTCAGCACCGCCGCGGTCAGGCTGGTGGTGGTGGTCTTGCCGTGGGTGCCGGCCACGGCGATGCCGCGGCGGAAACGCATCAGCTCGGCCAGCATCGCCGCGCGCGGCATGATCGGAATGCGCTGGCTGCGCGCTTCCATCAGCTCGGGGTTGTCGTCGCGGATCGCGCTGGACACCACCACGCAATCGGTACCCAGCACGTTGGCCGCCGAATGGCCGCGCATCACGCGCGCGCCCAGGCTGGCCAGGCGGCGGGTGGCGGTGTTGTCGGCGTTGTCCGACCCGGACACTTCATAGCCCAGGGTCAGCATCACTTCGGCGATGCCGCTCATGCCGGTGCCGCCGATGCCGACGAAGTGCACGCGCGGGAAGGCGCGCACCAGGTCGTTGGTGTCGTGCAGGCGACGGATCATGCGCGACCTCGCGTCGGGCAGGCGCGATGGCACGGGGCGGTCTTCATTTGGATTCCTCGAGGATGATGTCGGCGATGCGCTCTGCGGCATCGACCTTGGCCAGGGCACGCGCGGCGTTTGCCATCTGCATGCGACGGGCGGAATTTTCGGACAAATCGCGCAGCACGCCTTCAAGGTGCGTGGCCAGCGTTTCATCCTGCTTCAGCAACACGGCCGCGCCACGGTCGACCAGGTATTCCGCATTGCGGGTCTGGTGGTCATCCACGGCGGCGGCGAACGGCACCAGCACGCTGCCCACGCCGACCGCGCACAGCTCGGCCAGGGTCGAGGCGCCGGCACGGCACACCACCAGGTCGGCCCAGGCGAATGCCTCGGCCATGTCGGCAATGAACGCGTCCACGCGCGCGGTGACACCGGCGTCCTGGTACGCGGTGACAGCTTCGGTGTACAGCTTCTCGCCGCTCTGGTGGCGCACGTCGATGGCGACGTGGCTGCCCAGGGCGGCCAGCGCCTTGGGCACGGCGTTGTTGAGCACGCGCGCGCCCTGGCTGCCGCCGAGCACGAGCAGGCGCAGCGGCCCCTCGCGGTTGGCCAGGCGCAGGTCGGGCGGCGTGATCGCGGCGATCTCGGCGCGCACCGGGTTGCCCACGGCCTCTTCGCGCTCGGCGAAGCTGCCCGGGAAGCCGGTCAGCACGCGGCGCGCGAAACGCGACAGCACGCGGTTGGTCAGGCCCGGCGCGCGGTTCTGTTCGTGCACCAGCAGCGGCAGCCCGTGCAGGCGCGCGGCCAGGCCACCGGGGCCGGACGCGAAGCCACCAAAGGACACCACCGCACGCGGCTGGCGGTCGCGGATCAGGAAGCCCGCCGCGCGCACCGCGCGCAGCAGACGGCCCGGCGCGCCGAGCAGGGCCAGCTTGCCCTTGCCGCGCAGGCCGCTGATGGCCAGCGTGTCGATGTGGATGTCGTGCTGCGGCACCAGGCGCGTTTCCATGCCACCGTCGCTGCCCAGCCAGGTCACCGGAATGCCGCGCGCACGCAGCACCCTGGCCACGGCCAGGCCGGGGAAGATGTGCCCACCGGTACCGCCGGCCATGATCATCACCGGGCGCACGGGAGACGAAGAGGGGGTGTTCATCCCATCCTCCCCAGGGTCGGTTCGATGCGCTGCTGCATGCGGCTGGTGCCCCGCGAGGCACTGTCACGCGGCAGGCCGTCGCGCGGGCTGCCGTCATGGGCCTTGCCGTCCTGCAGGGCGGCGGCCACGGACGAAGCACTGGCGCCCCTGCCCGGCTCGGCGTCCATCGGTTCGTCGCCTTCGGCCGCGCCCATGCGCACCGCCTGGCGGCGCTCGGCGCGATCCAGTTCGTAGGACACGCGCAGCAGCAGCCCCATCGCCACGCAGGTCATCAGCACGCTGGACCCGCCGGAGGAAATCAGCGGCAGGGTCAGGCCCTTGGTCGGCAGGATGCCCAGGTTGACGCCGATCGAGACGAAGCTCTGCATGCTGATCCACAGGCCGATGCCGAAGGCGATGTAGCCGGAGAAGTGGCGCTTCATTTCCACGCAGCGCATGCCCAGCCAGAAGGTGCGGCCCACCAGCAGCGCGTACAGCGCGATGATCAGGCAGGTGCCGATGAACCCCAGTTCCTCGGCGGTAACCGAGAAAATGAAGTCGGTATGCGCTTCGGGCAGGTAGTACAGCTTCTGCACCGAATTGCCCAGGCCCACGCCGGTCCACTCGCCACGGCCGACGGCCATCAGCGCGTTGGACAGCTGGTAGCCGTCGCCCTGCTGGTCGGCCCACGGGTCCAGGAAGGAGGTGATGCGGCGCATGCGGTAGGGTTCGATGATCGCCAGCGCGCTCATGCCCACCATGCCGATGATCACCGGCATGGACATGCGCGGCATGTTGACCCCGCCCAGCACCAGCATGCCGGCGGTGATGGCCAGCAGCAGCGTGGACGACCCGAAGTCGGGCTGCAGCAGCAGCAGGACCACCAGCGCGCCGGCCACACCGAGCGGCTTGAGCATCGCCGGCCAGGTGGCGTTGACCTCGTCGCGGAAGCGCACCAGGTAGCTGGACAGCCACACGATGTAGAGCACCTTGACCGCTTCGACGGTCTGGAACTTGGAGATGCCCAGGTTGATCCAGCGCCGGGCGCCGTTGACGCTGCTGCCCAGGCCCGGCACGAACACCACCACCAGCAGCGCGAAGCAGCCCAGCAGCAGCACCTGGTTGTACTGCTCGATGCTCTTGAGCTCGGTACGCATCGCGATGCCGGCCAGCACGATGCCGATGGCCAGGAAGATCAGGTGACGGTTGAGGTAGTAGAACGGGCTGCTCATCAACGCGATCGAGCTCGACGCGACCATCACCACGCCCAGCCCGGTGAGCGCGATGATCGCGCCCAGCAGCCACTTGTCGAAGTGGCCTCCGATGGCTTCAAGGCGGGTTGCCTGGCGCGACAGGTCGTTCATCAGCGGACCTTCAACGTGGCCAGGCCGATCAGCACCAGCACCACCGAGATGATCCAGAAGCGCACGATCACGCGCGGCTCGGGCCACCCCTTCAACTCGAAGTGGTGGTGGATGGGCGCCATCTTGAACACGCGCTTGCCGGTCAGCTTGAACGAAGCGACCTGGATCATCACCGACAGGGTTTCGATCACGAACACGCCGCCCATGATCACCAGCACCAGCTCCTGGCGGGTGATCACCGCGATGGTGCCCAGCACCGCACCCAGCGCCAGCGCGCCGATGTCGCCCATGAACACCATGGCCGGGTAGGTGTTGAACCACAGGAAGCCCAGGCCGGCACCGGCAATGGCCGCGCAGATGATGACCAGTTCACCGGCCCCGGGAATCTGCGGGATCTGCAGGTAGTTGGAGAACACCACGTTGCCCGAGGCATAGGCGAACACGCCCAGCGCGCAGGCCACCAGCACGGTCGGCATGATTGCCAGGCCGTCCAGGCCGTCGGTCAGGTTGACGGCGTTGGAGAAGCCGACGATCCAGAAGTAGGCGATGGCCACGAAGCTGATGCCGGCCAGCGGCAGCGCCACCGACTTGAACATCGGGATGTAGAAGGTCAGCGCGGCGGGCACGTCGGCGGTGTAGAACAGGAACAGGCCGGCGGCCAGGCCGAAGATCGACTGCAGCAGGTACTTCCAGCGCGACTTCAGGCCGTTCGGGTCGCGCCGCACGATCTTGATCCAGTCGTCGTACCAGCCGATGGCGCCGAAGCACAGCATCACCGCCAGCACCACCCACACGTAGCGGTTGCGCAGGTCGGCCCACAACAGCACCGACAGGGTGATGGTGAGCAGGATCAGCGAGCCGCCCATGGTCGGCGTGCCGGCCTTGGAGAAGTGGGTCTGCGGACCGTCCTTGCGGATCGGCTGGCCGCCCTTGAACTGGGCCAGCTTGCGGATCATCGCCGGGCCCAGCCACAGCGACAGGAACAGCGCGGTCAGCGCGGCAAGAATGCCGCGCAGCGTCAGATAGCCGAACAGCCCGAACAGGCTCTCCAATTGCTGCAACCATCGGGCCAGTTCAAGCAACATGGGGGGTTTCCTCTCCTCGCGCCAGCAGCGCTTTCACAATTTTGTCCATGGCGCTGCCGCGCGAGCCCTTGACCAGGCAGCGCACGCCAGCATGCAGTTCAGAGGCAAGCGCGGCGGCCAGCGTGTCGTGGTCCTGGAAGTGCCGGCCGCCGTCGCCAAAGGCGCTCGACGCGGCGGCACTCAGCGGCCCCAGCGTGTACAGGCGCTTGAGGCCCGCATCGCGGGCGCGGCGCCCGGCCTGGGCATGCAGCGCCTGCCCGTCCGGACCGAGTTCGCGCATGTCGCCCAGCACCAGCCAGCCTTCGTCCTTGCCGCCGGCCAGCGCGTCGATCGCCGCAGCCAGCGAGCCGGGATTGGCGTTGTAGCTGTCGTCGATCAGCACCGCGCCGTTGGGCAGCTGGTGCGCGACCTGGCGGCCCGGCACCGGTTCGGCACGGGCCAGGCCCTGCGCGATCTGGTCCAGGCCGATACCGGCGGCCAGCGCCAGCGAGGCGGCGGCCAGTGCGTTGCTGATGTTGTGGCGACCCGGCAGGGCCAGCGCGATCTCCACGGTCCCGATCGGGCTGGTGAGCAGGAACTGGCTGCCGGTGGCGCTGGGGCGGATCGCCAGCGCGCCCACGTCGGCGCTGTGGTCCAGGCCGTAGCGCAGCACGCGGCAACGCGGCGGCTGGCCCCCGATGTGCTGTTCAAACCAGATGCCGAAGGCGTCGTCGGCGTTGATCACCGCCACGCCATCGGCCGGCAGCGCCGCGTAGATCGCGCCCTTGGTGGTGGCCACGCCCTGCAGGCTGCCCATCCGTTCCAGGTGGGCCGGCGCGATGTTGTTCACCAGCGCGTAGCGCGGGCGCACGATGTCGGTCAGGTAGGCAATGTCGCCCGGCTTGCCGGCGCCCATCTCGTAGACGGCGAAATCGGCGTCTTCGGGGGCGTCCAGCACCGCCAGCGGCAGGCCGATCTCGTTGTTGAGATTGCCCGGGTTGGCGTACACCACCTTGTGTTCTTCGCGTGCCACCTGCTGCAGGATCGCCAGCAGCAGCGTCTTGACGCTGGTCTTGCCGTTGCTGCCGGTGATGGCGAACACACCGGCGGCGCGGTCGCGCTGCATGCCATGGGCGATGCGGCCCAGCGCGTGCTGGGTGTCGGCCACCAGGATCTGCGGCAGCGCCACGTCCAGCAGGCGCTCGACCAGCATGGCCGAAGCACCGCGCGCGACCGCATCGGCGGCGAAATCATGGCCGTCGAACCGGTCGCCACGCAGCGCCACGTACAGGCTGCCCGGGGCAAGCGTGCGGGTGTCCTTGCTGATGGCGTCGATGGCGGTGTCGTCGCCATGGATCTCGCCACCGGCCCAATGCGCGATCAGCGACAGCGGGGTGCGCTTCATGGGGCGACCTCCTGCAGCGAAGCCAGCACGCCGGCGGCCACCACGGTGTCGTCGAAGGCATGCTTGACGCCCTGCACTTCCTGGTAGGGCTCGTGGCCCTTGCCGGCAATCAGCACGATGTCGCCCGCACCGGCCAGGCCGATCGCGGTGGCGATGGCGGCGGCGCGGTCGCGCTGCACGATGGCGGCGGCGGGGTTGGCCAGCCCGGCCACGATGTCGGCCACGATCACGTCGCCGTCTTCGCCGCGCGGGTTGTCGTCGGTGACGATCACCACGTTGGCACCGCGCTCGGCGATGGCGGCCATCTGCGGCCGCTTGCCGGTATCGCGCTCGCCGCCGCAGCCGAACACGCAGACCAGGCGCCCGGCCAGGTGGTCGTGCAGGCTGGCCAGCGCCTGTTCCAGCGCGTCGGGGGTGTGGGCGTAGTCGACCACCACGGTGGGCAGGCCGTGCTCGCCGCCGAGCCGGTTCATGCGACCGGCGATCGGCTGCAGCTGCGACAGCAGCGCGGCGATCGCGGCCGGTGCATGGTCCAGCGCATACAGCGCGCCGGCCACGGCCAGCAGGTTGTCCACGTTGAAGCGGCCCAGCAGCGGCGACTGCACCGGATGGCGCGCGCCCTCCACCACCAGGTCGAAGGCGATGCCGCGGCCGTCCAGCTTCAGCGAATCGGCGCGCAGCGTGGCCTGCTGCGCGCCGCGCGAGCTGAGCCCGATCTGGCGCACGCTGGCATCGACGGTGCGCAGCAGTTCGCTGCCGAAACTGTCGTCCAGGTTCACCACGGCGGCCTTGAGGCCGTCGCGGTGGAACAGCTTGGCCTTGGCCGCGCCGTACTGCGCCATGTCGCCGTGGTAATCGAGATGGTCGCGGGTGAGGTTGGTGAACACCGCCACGTCGTAGTGCACGGCATCCACGCGGCCCTGGTCCAGCGCGTGCGAGCTGACTTCCATCGCCACCGCGCGGGCGCCGTCGTCGCGCAGCTGCGCGAGCACTTCATGCATCTGCAGCACCAGCGGCGTGGTGAAGCCGGTCGGCACCACGTGGCCATACAGACCCACGCCCAAGGTGCCGATACTGCCACTGGCGGTGCCGAGCAGGTGCCAGGCCTGGGCCAGCAGCTGCACGGTGGAGGTTTTACCGTTGGTGCCGGTCACGCCCACCATGGTCATCGCGCGCGACGGATGGCCGTGGAACTGGTCGGCCATCGTGCCCATGCGCGTGCGCAGGCCGGGCACGGCAATGGCGTCGGCCGGGGCCGGCAGCTCGGCCGGTGCCGGCGGCTCGAACAGGATCGCGCCGGCGCCGTTGGCCAGCGCCTGGTCGACGAAACCCAGCCCGTGCGCGCCGAAGCCGGCGATCGCCACGAAGGCATTGCCGGGGCGCACGGCGCGGCTGTCCAGCACCAGGCCGGTGATGGACGGATCGTGGCTGAGCGCCACATCGGGGATCAACTGCGAAAGCAACATCGTCTGGCTCATTGGGTGCCTCCCTGCGCGGGCGGCACCGTGGCGTGCGCGCTGGGCAGCGCGGCATCGAATTCGGCGGCGGCGTCCGGGGCGATCACCGTTTCCGGCGGCGGCACCGGCAACGACGAGGCGGTATGCCCCAGCTTTCCGGACTGCTGCGCCGCCAGCCACGACTCGATGTCGTCCGGGGGCACGTCCATCAGGCGCAGCGCGCCTTCCATCACGTTGTGGAATACCGGCGCGGATACCAGGCCGCCGTAGTACTTGCCGCCCTGCGGGTCGTTGATCACGATCACCGTGGCAAAGCGCGGGTTGCTGGCCGGCACCACGCCGGCGAACAGCGCGTTGTAATGCCCGCGCTCGTAGCCGCCGGGGCCGGCCTTGCGTGCGGTACCGGTCTTGCCGGCCACGTGGTAGCCCAGCACCGCGGCCTGCTTGGCGCCGCCCTGGGTGACCACGGTTTCCATCATCGCCACCACCTGCCTGGCGATGTTCTCGTCGATGATCTGCTTGCCTTCGTTGCGCTGGCCCTTGACGAAGGTCGGTGCGATCAACTTGCCGCCGTTGCCCAGCGCCGAGTAGGCGGTGGCGATCTGCAGCGGGGTGACATTCAGGCCGTAGCCGTAGGACATGGTGGTCTTGGACGACCCGCTCCAGCGCGCCGGGCGCGGCAGCACGCCGGCCGATTCACCGGGAAAACCGCTGTGCGGGGACACGCCGTAGCCGAAGCTGTGGACGTGGTCGTAGAACACCTGGTCGGGCATCTTGGCGGCGATCTTGGCGGCGCCGATGTTCGAACTGCGGGTGATCACGCCGGTGACGTTGAGCACGCCGTTGTTGCGCGGCACGTCCTTGATGGTGAACCGGCCCACGGCCATGTAGCCCGGGTTGGTGTCCACCGTGGTGTCCTTGGTGACCACCCCGGACTGCAGCGCCGAGGCGATGGTCAACGGCTTCATGGTCGAGCCGGGCTCGACCAGGTCGGTCACCGCGCGGTTGCGGCGGGTGTCCGGGGCGGCGCCGCCGACCGAATTGGGGTTGTAGGTTGGCAGGTTGACCATGGCCAGCACTTCGCCGGTGGCCACGTCCATGATCACCATCGAGCCGCCGGCCGCCTTGTTGGCGATCAGCGCGTTGCGCAGCTCCTTGAAGGCCAGGAACTGGATGCGGCGGTCGATGCTGAGGGTGAGGTCCTTGCCCGGCTCGGCGGCACGCAGCAGGTCGCTCTCCACCGTGTCGCCCTTGCGGTTGCGGATCACCCGCTTGGCGCCGGCCTTGCCGCGCAGCCATTCGTCGAAGGCCAGCTCCAGCCCTTCCTGGCCGCGGTCGTCGATGTTGGTGAAGCCCAGCACGTGCGCCATCGCCTCACCCTGCGGGTAGAAGCGGCGGAACTCGCGCTGCGAGGCCACGCCCGGGATCTTGAGCGCCACCACCTTTTCCGCGTCGTCCGGATTGATCCGGCGGCGCAGGTACATGAATTCCTTGTCGGCCTTCTGCGACAGCTTGGAGGTCAGCTCGTCCAGCGGCATGCCCAGCGCGGTGGCCAGCTCGGGGATGCGGTCCGGGGCGCGCAGCAGTTCCTGCGGGTTGACCCAGATCGAGGCGACCGGGGTGGACACCGCCACCGGCTCGCCGTTGCGGTCGGTGATCATGCCGCGCGAGGTGTTGATCGGCAGTTCGCGCAGGTACCGCGCCTCGCCCTGGCGCTGGTAGAAATCGCTGTTGATGATCTGCACATAGGCGGCACGGCCGACCAGCGACACCGAGCACAGCCCAAGCGCCAGACCCACCCACTTCAGGCGCTGGCGCAGGTTGAAACTGTTGCGGGTGCGGTTGCGACCGGACTTGTTCATGGCCGGATCACCACCACGTCGGCCGCTTCCGGGAACTTCATGCCGAGCTTCTCGCGGGCGACACGGTCGACCCGGGTAGCCTCGGCCAGGGTCGCCTGCTCCAGCTGCAGGCGGCCGAATTCAATGTTGATCTCGTCGCGCGCGCGCTCGGCCTTGGACAGTTCGATGAAGGTCTGGCGGTGGCGGTGGCGCATGAACACCACCCCGATCGCCGAGGCGATGGTGCAGGCCAGCAGCACGATGAGCAGCAGGCGACTCACCCGGCCACCTCGCGCTTTTCGGCCACGCGCAGCACGGCGCTGCGCGAGCGCGGGTTGACCGCCAGTTCGTCGTCCTCGGCCTTGATGGCGCCGCCATGCAGGTCGAGGGTGGGCATGAACGCGGCCAGCTCGGGCAGCCGGCGGTTGCTCGGCGGCGCCTTGGCGTGGCGGTTCATGAACTGCTTGACGATGCGGTCTTCCAGCGAATGGAAGCTGATCACCGCCAGCCGGCCGCCCGGCTTCAGGCGCGCCATCGCCGCGTCCAGGCCGGCTTCGAGGTCGGCCAGTTCGCGGTTGATGTGGATGCGGATGGCCTGGAAGCTGCGCGTGGCCGGGTGGATCTTGTCCTTGCCCCGCGGCATCACCGAGGCGATCAACTCCGCCAGCTCGGCGGTACGGGTGAAGGGTTGCTTGTCGCGGCGGGCCACGATGGCCTTGGCGATGCGGCGGCCCTGGCGCTCTTCGCCGTAGGTCCACAGCACGTCCATCAGCTCGCGCTCTTCAACACGGTTGAGCCACTGCGCCGCGCTTTCGCCGCTGTCCGGGTCCATGCGCATGTCCAGCGGGCCGTCCTTGCCGAAGCTGAAACCGCGTTCGGCCACGTCCAGCTGTGGCGAGGACACGCCCAGGTCGAACAACACCCCGTCCAGGCCATCGGCGGTGGCGTCCCAGTGCAGCAGGTCGGCGAAGCTGCCCCGGAAGATCGACACGCGCGGGTCCGGCGCGAAATCGCGCTCGGCTACCGCAATCGCTTCGGGATCCTTGTCCATGACCAGCAGCCGGCCTCCGGGACCGAGTTGCTCGAGCACGCCGCGGGCGTGACCGCCACGACCAAACGTGCCATCGAGATACGTACCGTTTTCGATCACCCTCAGGCCGTCCAGGACCTGTGTGTACAGAACCGGCAGGTGCCCCGCCGGCGACTGCGACACCGGAAGGTGACCGGTCTGCGCTGCTCCGCGCATCCGGGCACCCCGGCTCACAACTTCAGGTCGAGCAACCCATCGCCCAGATCCCCGTCAGACAACGTCTGCTGGATCAACGCGCGATGTGCCTGCTCGCTCCACAATTCGAATTTGTCGCCCATGCCGAGCAGAACCGCCTTCTTTTCAATGCCAACGGCACCGCGGTGGCTGGCAGGAATACTGATGCGGCCGTTGCCGTCCAGCTCCAGATGCGCGGCCGAACCGACCAGCTTCTGTTGCAGCAGACGCACGACGCGCTGTGTGTTGGGTTTGGCCATGACGTCGTCGCGGACCCGCTCCCATTCGGTTTCGGCATACAGCCACAGGCAGCCGGACTCGAAGGGGTTGTAGGTCAGGACCAGGCGGTTGTTGCTCACACGCGCGACAAGGTCACGATGCGCGGTGGGAACCGCCATGCGTCCTTTATCGTCAACCGTGATGGCCGTCTCGCCCTGAAACACGACGCGTGCACCTTTCCTTCGCCCGGAT
Source organism: Stenotrophomonas sp. HMWF003 (assembly GCF_003061285.1). NCBI lineage: Bacteria > Pseudomonadati > Pseudomonadota > Gammaproteobacteria > Lysobacterales > Lysobacteraceae > Stenotrophomonas > Stenotrophomonas sp. HMWF003. The sequence continues at coordinate 27,636 of NZ_QAIW01000376.1, forward strand.
GAAACATTGAACCACGAAAAACCACAAAAAACCCGGTTTTGCCTCTGTTGCCCACCTTAGCAGTGCCGATTGGGTTGTCAACAACTTTGCGAGCGGGAAATCACTTTGAACATCAAGGGCTTGCAGCAATGTTTAGAGACTTGTTCAAGGCTTATCCACAAGTTGCTGTTTCGTCTCAATTTTTGAGATTGGGGCGAAGTTCAGTCCTGTGTAGAGGGCGTGAAACATAGGCGCGTATTCATGCCAAGGCCCGTCGCCATTGGCCCTGCCTTGCGCAAACCCGGCACAATGCCGGCCATGTGCCTGCTTGCCCTTGCCTGGAAAACCCACCCCCGCTGGCAACTGCTGATGGCCGGCAACCGCGACGAGTTCCACGCCCGCCCCACCGCCGCGCTGGCGGCCTGGCCGGCGCCCGACCATGGGCTGCTGGCCGGGCGCGATCTGCGTTCGGGCGGCACCTGGGCCGGGGTGGGGCCCGGCGGCCGCATGGCGGTGGTCACCAACGTGCGCGACCCGCTGGCCCGGCAGACCGGCCCCTCCCGCGGGGCGCTGGTGGCCGACTACCTGCGTGATAC
>NZ_QAIW01000376.1:28220-31533 GCF_003061285.1 Stenotrophomonas sp. HMWF003
GCCCCGTTCAACCTGCTGCTGGCCGACCGCGACAGCTGCCAGTTCCTGGGCAACCACCCGGCCGGCCGGCAGGCGCTAGCACCGGGCGTGCACGGGATGTCCAACGGGCCGCTGGATGCACCATGGCCGAAGACCGTGCGCCTGAACGCCGCGGTGCAGGCCTGGATCGCCAGCGGCAGCGACGACCTCAGCCCGCTGTGGCGGGCGCTGGCCGATGAAACCCGTGCAGACGACAGTGCCCTGCCCGACACCGGCATCGGCCTGGCGCGCGAGCGCTGGTTGAGCGCGGCCTTCATCCGCAGCCCCGAGTACGGCACCCGCGCCAGCACGCTGATCGCCTTGGATGCCAACGGCGAAGGCTTCATCCACGAGCGGCGGTTCGGGCCGGACGGTGGTTGCATCGGCGAGACCCGGCTGGCGGTCGGCGCCGGGGAAGCGCCGGCATTGGCAGCGGCCGTGTCGCCTGCGGCGCCCCTGTAACCCGGCGGATGTGCGAAAATGCGCGCGGCGGAGTCGGCCAGACAGTCGCGTCATCCCTTGCGGATGCCGAGGAAAGTCCGGGCTCCATAGGGCAAGGTGCCAGGTAACGCCTGGGCGGCGCGAGCCGACGGAAAGTGCAACAGAAAGATACCGCCTACGTTTCCTTCGGGAAGCCGGTAAGGGTGAAATGGTGCGGTAAGAGCGCACCGCGAGTCTGGCAACAGACCGGCACGGCAAACCCCACCTGGAGCAAGACCAAATAGGGACCTAATGGCGTGGCCCGCGTCGGGTCCGGGTAGGTTGCTTGAGCGCTGCGGTGACGTAGCGCCTAGAGGAATGACTGTCCACGACAAAACCCGGCTTATCGGCCGGCTCCGCCGCTTTTTTCGTCATGACGAAAAAAGCCCCAGGGTTTGCAACGCAAACCTTGGGCCCCGGGCCACCAGCGCCCAATTCCCCGCGGCTGTCGCCGCGCCCCCTTTACCAAAGGGGGCTGTGCCTCCAGACGGTGGCATGGGCCGTAGTCAACCTGCACATCCGGTAGAGCCACCCCGTGGGTGGCTGCCGTTCGTTCGGCATCGCATGCAGCCACCCGTGGGCGCATGCCAGCCACCCATGGGGTGGCTCTACCGTGCCTCCACGGTGGGCGCGGGCTGCATTCAACCTGCACATCCGGTAGAGCCACCCCATGGGTGGCTGCCGTTCGTTCGGCATCGCATGCCAGCCACCCGTGGGGTGGCTCTACCGTGTCACAAGACGGTGGGCGGGGGCTGTAGTCAACCTGCACATCCGGTAGAGCCACCCCGTGGGTGGCTGACGTTCGTTCGGCATCGCGTGCAGCCACCCGTGGGCGCGTGCCAGCCACCCGTGGGGTGGCTCTACCGTGTCACAAGACGGTGGGCGCGGGCCGGATTCAACCTGCACATCCGGTAGAGCCACCCCGTGGGTGGCTGCCGTTCGTTCGGCCTCGCGTGCCAGCCACCCGTGGGCGCATGCCAGCCACCCATGGGGTGGCTCTACCGTGCCTCCACGGTGGGCGCTGGGCTGGATTCAACCTGCACATCCGGTAGAGCCACCCCGTGGGTGGCTCCCGTTCGTTCGGCATCGCGTGCAGCCACCCGTGGGCGCATGCCAGCCACCCATGGGGTGGCTCTACCGTGCCTCCACGGTGGGCGCGGGCTGGATTCGACCTGCACATCCGGTAGAGCCACCCCGTGGGTGGCTGCCGTTCGTTCGGCATCGCGTGCAGCCACCCGTGGGCGCATGCCAGCCACCCGTGGGGTGGCTCTACCCTGTCAGGTGCCGTAGAGGGCCTTGCGGGGGGCGCCGGTCAGTTCGGCGGCCAGTTTGGCTGCCGTGGACGGCGGGAGGTGCTCGCTGAGCTTGGCGTACATGCGGCGGCCGGCTGCCAGCTGGGCCTGCTCGTCGTCGGCGGCGCCCTGCACCATCACCACGAACTCGCCCTTGCGCTGGTTGTCGTCGGCTTCCACCTGCTGCAGCAGCGAGGCCAGGGTGCCATCCAGCACGGTCTCGAACAGCTTGGTCAGTTCGCGGGCCAGCACCGCCGGGCGCTCGGCGCCGAAGGTGGTCACCATGTCGGCCAGCGATTCGGTGATGCGGTGCGAGGATTCGTAGAACACCAGCGTGCGGGTTTCCGCCGCCAGGCCCTGCAGCCGCTCGCGGCGGCCCGAGCCCTTGGCCGGCAGGAACCCTTCGAAGGTGAAGCGGTCGCTGGGCAGCCCGGCCACGCTCAACGCGGCGATCGCCGCGCAGGCACCCGGCACCGGGCTGACCCGGATGCCTGCCTCGCGGGCGGCGCGCACCAGCCGGTAGCCCGGGTCGCTGACCAGCGGAGTGCCGGCGTCGCTCACCAGCGCCAGTGACTCGCCGGCCTGCAGCCGCGCCACGATGCGCTGCGCCATGGCCTCTTCATTGTGGTCGTGCAGCGCGACCAGCGGCTGCTGGATACCGAAGTGGGCCAGCAACTGGCCGCTGCGACGGGTGTCCTCGGCACAGATCGCGGCCACCGAGCGCAGCACGTCCTGCGCCCGCGGCGTCAGGTCGGCCAGGTTGCCGATCGGGGTGGCAACGACATACAGCGTGGGGACAGCACTCATCGCAACGTCACTCATGGGTCAAGGGTAGAATCGTACCGTTCCCCGGCCCTGGCCGCTGCCCCCATCGAATGGACCTGATCATGAACAAGCCCGTCGCACGGATCTCCGCCCTGTCGTTGTCGCTGCTGCTGCTTGCCGGCTGCGCCACGACGAGCCTGACCAGCGCGCCCGAATCGCCGGCCCAGGCCCAGGCGCTGGCATTGATCGATCAAGGCAAGCCACGCGATGCGGCCGTGCAGCTGGAAGCGCTGGCCAACACGCTCAAGGGCGGCGCGCGTGCCGGTGCACTGGCCGATGCCGCGTTTGCCTGGCACGAAGCCGGCGACAACGTCCGCGCGCGCAGCCTGCTGGCCCAGATCACCCCGCGCCAGCTCAACGGCGCCAGCCTGCAGCGCTACCACCTCACCAGTGCCGAACTGGCCCTGGCCGACAAGCAGCCGGCGCAGGCGCTGGCCCTGCTCAAGGAATCGTCGGACACCATCGCCCCGCAGCTGCGCACCCGCTGGCAGCTGGCCCGTGCCAACGCGCTGCAGGCCACCGGCGACATCATCGGCGCCGCGCAGGAACGCGCCCGCGCGCACGCCGCGCTCACCGGCCAGGCCCGCATTGAAAACCAGCAGGCCATCGCCGGCCTGCTCGGCACGCTCGACGATGCCACCCTGCGCGCCCGCGCCGCCGCGCTGCCGGCCAACGAGCCGCTGTACAACTTCGCCGGC
>NZ_QAIW01000376.1:31551-32864 GCF_003061285.1 Stenotrophomonas sp. HMWF003
AACAGGCGGTGCAGTTCGACACCAGCAAGCGCCCGCCGGCCATGAGCGACGGCTACCGTCCGCCGGTGAAGATGGCCGTGCTGCTGCCGCTCAGCGGCCGCCTGGCTACCGCCGCGCAGCCGGTGCGCGACGGCCTGCTCAGTGGCTACTACGGTGAAACCCGCCGCCGCCCGGACATCCAGTTCATCGACACCGCCGGCACCGCCGCCGGTGCCGTGGCCGCGTACGACAAGGCGGTCAATGCCGGCGTCGATTTCGTGGTCGGCCCGCTCGGCCGCGACGAAGTGGACGCCGTGTTCGGCCGCGCCCAGCTGCCCGTGCCGGTGCTGGCGCTGAACCGCGGCAAGAGCAGCCCGCCGGCCGGCAGCGCCGGCTTCTCGCTGGCCCCGGAAGACGACGGCATCATCGCCGCCGAATACCTGCGGGGGCGCGAGCGCAGCAAGGTGCTGGTGGTCCACAGCAATGACGACAACGGCCGCCGTGCCGCCGCCGCGTTCCGCGAGCGCTTTGCCCAGCGCGGCGGCCAGGTGGTGGCCAGCATCGGCGTGGGCGAGACCGTAGGCAACATCGATGCGCAGATCCGCGCAGCCGGTGCCGTCGACGGCGTGCTGCTGGCGGTGAAGGCACCGCAGGCGCGCGCACTGGCCCCGCAGCTGGCGCTGGCCGGTGCCGGTGGCGCCACCCGCGTGGGCACCTCGCAGCTCACCGTGGGTGCCGGCAAGGCCGACGAAGACATGGCCCTGGATGGCATCGTGTACCCCAACGAAGCATGGAACGTGCGCGGCGTGCCGGGCCTGCCGTCGGCCACCACGGCCGGGCAGATCCTGCCCAGCGCGCGCGGCGCCTCCGGCCGCCTGTTCGCGTTTGGTTTCGATGCGTGGAAGATCAGCGCCTATCTGGACAAGATGGCCAACGAAGGCGGTCTGTCCGGGGCAACCGGCACGCTGTTCCTGGACAGCAACGGCAACGTGCTGCGCGTGCCGGCATGGTCGACCTTCAGCGGCGGCCGGCCGACGCCGATCGCCAGCGCCAACTAAGCCGCATGCCAACCGCGCGGGCACAGCGTGGCGCGGCGGTGGAAGCCGCCGCGCAGGCGTACCTGCGCACGGCCGGCCTGCAACCGATCAGCGCCAATGCGCGCTACCGCGGCGGTGAACTGGACCTGGTCATGCGCGACGGTGACACCACCGTGTTCGTGGAAGTGCGCTACCGCGCCAGCGCCGGGTTTGGCGGCGGTGCGGCATCGGTGGACCTGCGCAAGCGGCGCAAGCTGGTGCTGGCCGCGCAGTTGTTCCTTGCGTCCCACCCCGCCC
>NZ_QAIW01000376.1:32874-46785 GCF_003061285.1 Stenotrophomonas sp. HMWF003
AATTGGCTGCGCGATGCGTTCCGGCTGGAGGATTGTTGATGGATCGCCGGGATGTGGGTGATTGGGGGATGTCGTGCAGCCGGGCAGAGCCCGGCTCTACGGAGCGGTGGGCTGTGGGCGGTTCGAGATGGCGTTGAGCCCGCCAGCGGCCGGGGACGTGGCGCATGCCTAGTGTGTTCACGCATGCGGCGATTCCGTTGGCGCTGTGGTGCGCGTCCGATCGCGGCCGCATCTCTACCCCGCTGCTGGCCGCCGGCGTGGTGGCGGCCATGCTGCCCGACGCCGATGTGCTGGCCTTCGCGCTGCAAATCCCCTACGCCGACAGTTTTGGCCATCGCGGCGCCAGTCACTCCATCCTGTTCGCCGCGCTGTTGGCCGTGTTGGCCGCGCTGCTGCGCACGCGCCTGCGCGCCACCGCCGTGCAGGCCGCCGCATTCGTGGGCATCAGCGCGCTCTCGCACCCGCTGCTGGACGCGTTCACCTCGGGCGGGCTCGGGGTGGCACTGTGGTGGCCGTGGAGTGGCGAGCGCCTGTTCGCGCCGTGGCGCCCGATCCGCGTGTCGCCGTTCGCCGGGCAGTTCTTCAGCGCCCGCGGACTGGCCACCATTTTCTCTGAACTGCGTTGGGTATGGCTGCCGCTAACCGCCGCCGTGATCGGCTGGCGGGTGATCCAACGCGCCCCTGCACGCCCCCGGAATCCCTGATGTCGACTGCCACCCACCTGCCAACCGAATTCCTGTCCACCGTGCATGCGCTGCTGGGCGATGACGGCTGGCGCACCGATGACACAGCACTCGCCGCGCACGCGCAGGACAACTCCTGGCGCAGCCAGCTGCCGCTCGGCGTGGCCTTCCCGCGCGACCGCGACCAGGTAGTGGCGCTGGTGCGTGCGTGCCGCGCGCACCACGTGGCGCTGGTGGCGCGCGGCGCCGGCACCGGCACCACCGGCGCGGCCGTGCCGGTCAACGGCAGCATCGTGCTGTCGTTCGCGCGCATGGCGCGCATCCTCGACATCCAGCCCGGCAACCGGTGTGCGGTGGTCGAACCGGGCGTGCTCAACGGCGACCTGCAGCACGCACTGATGCCGCACGGCCTGTTCTGGGCACCGGACCCGTCCAGCGCGGACATCTGCAGCATCGGCGGCAACCTGGCCTGCAACGCCGGCGGTCCGCGCGCGGTGAAGTACGGCACCAGCCGCGACAACGTGCTGGGCCTGGTGGCGGTGACCGGCGCGGGCGACCTGATCCAGTGCGGCGGCGCCTACACCAAGGACGCCACCGGCTACGACCTCACCCACCTGCTGGTCGGCAGCGAAGGCACCCTGGCGCTGATCGTGGAGGCAACGCTGAAGTTGACGCCGCTGCCGGTCAGCCAGGCCGGCCTGCGCGTGCTGTACCGCGATGCCGATGCCGCCGCTGCGGCTGTGTCACGCCTGATGTCGCAGCCGGTGGTGCCCACGCGGTTGGAGTTCATGGACGCGCGGAGCCTGGAACTGCTGCGGCTCAACGGCGCCGACGTACCCGAGGCGGGCGCGATGCTGCTGGTGGAAGCCGACGGCGACCACGACACCCTGCCCTACCTGCTGCAGGCGCTGGCTGCTGCTGCCGAGGGTGACGGCATGATCGCGCTGGACGTGGCCATGGAAGGGGCCGCGCGCGAAAAACTGTGGGCCGCGCGCAAGGCGCTGTCGCCTGCGCTGCGCAGCATCGCACCGGGCAAGATCAACGAAGACGTGGTGGTACCGGTGTCGCGCATTCCGGACCTGGTGTCTGGCGTACAGGCGCTGGCGCGCGAGTACACGCTCACCATCGTCACCTTCGGCCATGCCGGCAACGGCAACCTGCACGTCAACATCCTCTACCACCCGGACGACGCCGACGAAAACGCGCGCGCGCATGCCGCGCTGCCGAAAATCTTTGCGCTGACGCTGGCGCTGGGCGGTACGTTGTCGGGTGAGCATGGCATTGGCCTGGCCAAGCGCGACTTCATGGCGCAGGCATTCACGCCGGCGACGCTGGCGGCGATGCGGGCGATCAAGGCCGCGCTGGACCCGGATGGGATTCTCAACCCGGGCAAGGTGCTGCCGCCGGCTTAGCGATAGGTGGCGGTCAGCACCGCCTCCCCAACGATCTGGCCCGGGTGAAGGGGATCGCTCGTGCGGACATAGCGCGCGGTGAAGGGAATGTCCTGGCTGCCCTTGCTGGACCCACCATGCCGCCACGACTGGCCGAACTGGACCGGGCTGCCACCGCGCAGCATCTCCACGCGTACGCCCCCCGCATCGGAACCAGACGCCGGTGCCAGCACGCTGCCTCGGTTGCCGGCGTCGTTCGCATCGGCCAGCACCATCTCGACGTCGATGTTCGCACTGGGGCAGCTCATGCTCATCACCACCGGCTTCTCGCCTGCATCGCTGCCGACCACGGCCAGCTGGTCGGCCGACACCGGATCAAGCGTACGCGCAGTGTCGCTCAGGGTGCAGGTCAGCACCGGCACATTCACCTCCAGCCGGATGTGATGCTGGATGCGCTGGCTCGGGTCGCTGTCGCTCCACGAAGTAGCGGTGCCGAGGTGGGTCATGGGAATGCTCTCCATCGCGCCACCGCGGAAGAACAACATCACATACATATCCACGTCCACCGGCTCGTCAGCGTTGGAGACGATGCCCTGATTGAGAAACGGTGCTCCCACCGTGACGGCGCGCTGGCTGGAGCGATGGTTGCTGTTATGGAGCGTACTGACCGAGTGCATGAAGCCAATCAATGGCGATCGTGGGCCCAGGCTGTAGACACTGTAGGTGCGGCCGTCCTCTGCAGCAATCTCGCGCTCGTATGTAAGACCGGTCAGCGGCAGATCGAGATGAAAGGCGCTCTGGCCAGCGTCACAACGAAAGGCGTCAGCAACTCCCCCGTCCGAACGTGCGAGAAAGCGCCTGTCTGGCAAGTCCAGGTTCGGCATGGTCAGGCTGATGGTCATGTCCTGGTCGCCCGGGTTCAAGCGTACGCAGGCGGCGGAGGCCTGCGCGGCGCCGAACACGACGCTTAGCGCACAGACCAGGCGCATCCACGACCGCAGCGTGCTGCCCCGCGCGGCGCGAGCAAGAAAGCCACCGCGATGACGGCACATCTCCGGGACAGCTCGACGGGCGGGCAGGCTCATCCTTCGCAGTGGAATCACCCGGCTCATTCGTAGTCCGCAGTCACGACGATCTCGGCCTGCACCGCGCCGGCCGTCAGCCCCCCGACCACCGGCAGGTAGTAACCCGCACGCAACGCATAGCTGGCCGTCGCGCCGGTCACCGGCACGTCGATGCCGGTATCGCCGCGCTTGAGGTAGGTACTGCCGGTGGCGCCTGCCAGCAGGGCGATCGATACGCCATCGGCCGCATCGGTGCTGGCGGTGTTCTTCCAGCGTGCGGCATCGCCATCGGCGGCGGTACCGTCGAAGGACAACACCGCCTTGGTCACGCCCACGCAGCCGGTGAAATTCAACACGCCGGCCTTGAGCAGATTGTCGCCCTGGGTGAGGTCATTGGCGTTGACCGGGTCCAGCGTGATCGCCGGCGCTGCCAGCGTGCAGGTTCCCGGCAGCACGCGGCCGCGGATGGTGAGGGTGGCGGTATCGGCGAACGTGGCCGGCGCAAAGGCCAGCAACGCGGCGAACAGCACGAGACGGTGGGAATTCAACATGGGGGTGCTCCTGCAGAGGAAGGGCATGAGAGGAAGGTCAATCAGCGTGTGCCGCTGCGTCGGCAGCAGCCTGCAGTCCTGGGCCAAGCACGGGCTGGCGGACACACACGGCCTGGGTCCAGGACAGGCCGTAGGCATCGGGGGCATCAGGCGTGCGGTAGTCCAGGCGACAGCGGTGCGGGCCGTCGGGGTCCACCCACAGCGCGCCGCTGTCCTGCGCCCCGCGCAGTTGGATCACGCCGCCCTGCCCCACGGCACCCAGCGTGCGGCCGGTCTCATCGTCCACCCGGGCCGCAAAGGGCAGTGGCTGACCCAGCGCATCGGTCGTGTCGATGAACAGCGTGCGTTCGTGACGGGCAGTGAATACCACGCGCACGATGCTGCCTGCGGTGGGCGCCACCCGCTGCGAGGTCTGCAGCAGTTCCACCTCCAGCGGCAGGCCGGAAGGATCCAGGTCGATCTGGTTCCAACGGTAGGGACTGACATGCGGCAGTAGTGCGTAGCCGTTACTGGCCACGCGGATCGGCGCGCCGTAACCCACCTGCGCGCCTTGGGCGCCGTCGGCCTGCACCAGTACGAAGCCCTCACCGACCGGCGCCCCGATGTTCACACCACCCCCGTGTACCACCACGCTGCCGGCGGCACTGGCCGACAGCGCGCTGTGACCGCCCGCGCGGCTGTAGCCGGCCGTGAAGTTGCCCAGGCCACCCTGGTAGGCCGCATATGCGCTGCGGTTGTGCTCGCCGCCGCTGGCCGTGCCGGCCGAGAGGGTGTAGCTCAGCGCACGGTTCTCGCCCAACGCGCCGGTGAGCCCGAGCTGCGCCTGCCTGCCACTGTCGGCATGGCTGATCTGGCTGCCCAGGCGCGGCGCACTCGGGCTGCGGCCGATGGGCATGCTCAGGGTGAACGCGTAGCGGGTATCCTCGCCACCGCCCTGCAGGCGATAGCGCATGGCCGAGAGCCCGTAGTTGGCACGGCCCCACACGCTCTGCACGCCCAGCTGGATGTCGTTGCGGCGCTGGCTGTTGTCCCAGTAGCTCACGTGCCCGCCGCTGATGTACAGCGAACTGCGGGTGCCCACCTTCTGCGAGAAGTTCAGCTGGTAGCGCTGACGTGCGCGGCTGCCCTGCCCCCACGTATCGTCCTGCAGGCGCGCCACATCCCCGAGGGTCAGGTAGCCGCGGGTGCTGTAGCGATAGGCGGCCAGGCCCACGTTGGTGCCGGTGCTGGCGACGTAGCGCTGGTAGTTGAGCCGGAAACTGTTGCCGCTGATCCGCGCGTCGCCGTGCAGTCGCGCCCGCGAATGGGTCACGTCCGCACCAAATGCGCCGATGGCGGTGTTGATCGCTGTGCCCACCAGCAGGGCCTGATAATCCTCCCCCAGTTGGGCGCCGCCCAAGGCGGTCAGGCGGTTGCTGATGCCGCGCGCGTACGTCCCTTCGGCGAACCGGAATTCCTGCAGGTAGCCGCTGGCATCACGCAGCGCACCCGCCGTGGCGCTGAAGCGCGAAGAACCTGCGCGCAGCGCCTGCGGTACGGCCGAGAAGCTGACCGAGAAGCGCTGCTCGCGCCCATCTGCCTCGGTCACGGTGACGTCCAGGTCACCGCCGAAGTTGGTGGGGTACAGGTCCTCGATCGAGAACGGCCCGGGCGCGACGTTGGCCTCGTGGATGATGTTGCCGTTCTGGCGGATGCGCACCATCGCATTGCCCTCGGCGATGCCGCGCACCACCGGCGCATAGCCGCGCAGTGAATCGGGCAGCATGCGGTCATCGGTAGCCACGCGCAGGCCGGTGAATGCCACGCTGTCGAACAGCTCGCCGCCGGTGTTGCCCTGGCCCAGCAGCAACTGGCTGTTCCAATGCGGCAGATCGCGCTGCAGGTGGCTGCTGATCACTTCATGGCGTGTGCTGCGCTCGCTGTGACTGATGGACGCGCGGTGGCGCATGCGCCACGCGCCCAGGTTGAGCCCGGCATTCACCCCGAGGTAGCGGCTGTCGCGCCCTCCCTGGCTGCGGTTCTGGTTGAAGGCGTAATCGATGAAACCAGCGGTGATGCCCGTATCGCGCTGCGCCGGTGACACGTAGCCGCGCGCGGTGGTAGCCTGCGCCGCCTGCGGGATGCCAATCAGCAGCTGCAGCGTGGCGCTGTCCACCTCCAGGCTGGCACCGTCGATCATCGCAGCCAGTGCAACGCAGGCCTCAGGATCGGGATCGAGCGCGTCCAGGTACATTGCTTTCAGGCCCAGCGTACGCACAAGCGAGGCGGAAATGCAGGGCTGGACGTTGTGCTCGTCGCCGCTGAAGACAATGTCCTGCGTGCCGCGTGCTTCACCGTTGACCACCACGTCCAACGGATGTACGCCGGCCTCCAGTTGCCCGGCACGCGCGTAGCGCTGCATGTCGATTGCCTTGCCACCGATCAGGAAGCCGTCGCTGAATTCCAGCGCTGCAGGGGCGGCCAGCACTGGCATGCTGGCCGTCGACAACGTGGCGACGATGGCCGCAGCGAGGGCACCGACGTGGCATGGTGGTGAGGTGACGCAGCGGGAATCGTGCATGGAAGACGACGAATCGCGACGGCGGTGACCGCCGGCGCCAGGGAGTCAGGAGATTGCGCAGCATAGGGCGGAGGTGTGGCCGATCCCATGCAACAAGTTGCAGATATCCGCCTTGCCCGCAGGCTGCAACACATCAATCGCAGTGCTCACCGACGCTCACACAATCTGCAACTTGTTGCATGGCGCAAGGGGCGATGCGCACGGACACTGCCCGCCCCACGGAAGCAGACCGCCTTCCTCACCCCTTGTTTCCCACAAAGGAGCGACCACGATGTCCTTCAGATTCAACCTGCTTTGCGCCAGCCTGATTACCGTCGTAGCCGCACCTGCTGCCATGGCCGAGCGTCTGGAAATCACCGGCGAGCTGATGACCTCCACCTGCGCGGTGGGCTCCACCGGCGGCGCCATCACCGTGCCGATGGGCAAGGTCGACCTGGCGTCGGTGAACGCCAACACCCGCGCCGGCCAGAAAAACTTCAGCATCAACCTGGATTGCACCGGCTCGGGCGCGGCGCAGGAAGTGGGCGTGCGCTTTGGCGGCACCCCCGATGGCAGCACGGGCAACCTGGCACTCACGGCAACCTCGGTTGCGACCAATGTCGGCGTGGCACTGTATGACGCCAGCGGTGACCACCAGAAGATCGGTGAAGACCCGTCGATGTGGGTGACCATTGCCGCCGGCGGCAGCGGCCAGCTGGACTACAGCGCGTGGTATGCCTCCCCCGCCCAGAATGCCACCCAGGGCATCGCCAACGCGTCCGGCGACTTCGTGGTGCTCTACAAGTAACACCGCACAGGAGGGCCGGCGCCCGGCGCCGCCCTCCCTTTTCCCAGAGGGCAACACATGACATCCCATGCATCGACATGGGTGTTGGCGCTGGCGAGCATTCTCGTCGCCACGCCGGCATCGGCCGCGGTCACCCTGCAGGGCACCCGCATCATCCACGACGCCCGCCAGGGGCGTGACGTAACGTTGAAGGCCAGCAATGTCGGCGAGCTGCCGGCGATGACCCAGGTCTGGATCGACGACGGCGACAGCCAGGCGCGCCCGGAGAATGTGCGCACACCGTTCCGGTTGACCCCGGCAGAACCGCGCCTGCTGCAGCCCCACCAGGGCCAGGCGTACCGCATCACCTATGCACCGCGCCCGTCCGAAGCAGCACTGCCGACTGATCGCGAATCGGTGTTCTACTTCAACCTGCTGGACATCCCGCCCAAACCCAGCGATGCAGCCGGCAAGAACCTGTTGCAGTTTGCGGTGCGCACGCGCATCAAGCTCTTCCATCGGCCCGCCGGCCTGCCGGGTGATGCACGCGATGCAGCCGCTGCACTGGTCTGGTCGCGTGCGGGCGACGCGCTGGAGGTTCGCAATCCCAGCGCCTACCACGTAACCCTGAGCACTCTCACCCTGGCCGATGGTCGCAAGCTTGACGTGGACATGATCGCGCCGGGCCAGCAGGTACGTCTGCCGCTGCCGGCCGGTGCGGCCATGCCCGCGAGCGTGACGTTCCAGTGGCTGGATGACTACGGTTCGCCACGCGACCTGGAAGCGGCCGTAGGCGCCCCGTAACGCCAGGCTGAACCCGGCCTGCGTGGAGGAGCATCAGATGCACGGCGCCGCTGATGCATCCCACAGGCGCCGGGCACTGCCCGGCGCCTTTCTGCGTATTACCAGCGCACGCGCATGCCCAGCTGACCGCCGACCGTGCGGTAGTCATGGTCACCGCGCTGCAGGCTCATGCCGCCCCAGGCCGACCAGCGCTGTCCAAGCTTCAGCTCCGCGCCGGCCTGCACTTCATAGCGGTCACGCGGCAGGTCAGCGCCCAGCGTCTCGCCGTTGAAGTCCAGCGTGCTGGTGCGCGTGCCGCGCAGCCAGTTCACCGCCATGTACGGCTGCACGATGGTGCCGGCACGCAGGTCATGGCCGAACACGCGCACGCCCAGGCGACCACTGATGCCGTCGGCGTCGGCGTTGTCGATCCGCGTGCCGTTGCGCTCCAGATGCCGGTCCGCACGGTAGTCCATGTGCGAGAGCTGCAGTTGCGGCTGCACGTAGAGCGCGGCGTTCGACCCCTGCCAGACGTTGAAGGTGTACCCACCTTCCACGGACGTGTTCAGCACGCGCGTATCGTACTGTTCGCGCGGCAGGTCCAGGCCATCCACCCGGTTGTCGAAGCGGCCGTGCTGGATGCTTGCGTCCAGATACGCACCTTCCGCGTCACCCGGCCGTTGCAGCCAGGTGGCGTAGGCGCCGATGGCGTTGCCGCGTACGCGGCCCTTGGCGGTGTAGCCGGTGAGGCCAGAGACCACGGTGCTGTCCGCCCGGCCACTACCGAGCATCACACCCAGCGTTGCGCCATTGCGCTGCCACAGGTCGCTGCCTACCTGCAGCAGCGAGGTGTTGCCATCGACCGCCAGCTGGCCGCCCACGGCCTGGAAGTCCGCCTGCTGGCGTCCCACGCGTGCCCACGCGCCACGCTCCTCCGCCAGGCCCGGCGCGCCGACGCGGTCGTGCAGGCGGTGCTGGAACATGCCCACCGCAGCGGACTGGTTGGCCAGGTAGGCACCGCCCTCCGGGCGCAGCACCGAACCCGGTGGCGTAATGGGAATGCCGCCACCGCCGCCCTCTTCCGGGTCCGGGTCGGTGATGCAACCCGGGGAGGCCGGGTCGTCCTGGCAGCGGTCGAACCACTGCGAACGCAGGTACCAGTTGCCGTCCGTCGGATCGGCCACCCCGCCCTGGAACAGGAAGTACTCGTATGAGCCGCCCACCGCGCGGCCGGCCAACGCGTAGGTCGCCAGGGATGCACCCTCTACCTGGATGAGCTGGATGCCGTCCTCCGTAGGCGCGCCCACACCGCCGACATTCTGCACGCGCAGGCTGGCATCGCCAGTGGTGTCGCCGCGCACGTGCAGCCGGTCGATCACGGTGTCATCGCCCGCCAGTGCGCCATGGAAAACGAACGTGCCACCTTCGCCATGCAGGTCGCCCTCGACGGTGAGCGTGTTGCCAACCGCCGCACGCCCATCGGACAGGGCCACGGTGCTGTCGCGCAGGCTCAGCTCATCCACCGACGCATTCCCGCGCAGGGTCCACTGGCTGCCGCCCTCCAGTGCCATCTGCTCCACCAGATCGGAGCTGCCCCACCAGTTCGATCCATCGGCCAGGCTGACCTGCACCTGCGATTGCGGCACCAGGCCGTTTTCCAGGTCTTCGGGGGTGATGACGATGTCGCCATACATCTGCGCGCCGTTCTCCAGCCGCACATCGAAGCGGCCGCTGACGGCGGCATCCAGCGCCAGTGCCGTGCCGTTGCCGCCTGACAGCATCGCGCCATTGCCCAGTGTCAGCCCCGCGTCGCGGCTGCCGCGCAGCCACATGCCGCCGTGCTGCGCACTCACCAGCGAGCCACCGTCTATCTGCATGCGCCCGTTGTCGTTGATCACCGCCGCCCAGGCACCTTCGCCTTCGGTACGAACATGGGTGTTGGTGAGCGACATTTCACCGGTGCCGCCAGACAGCACGCCATACGCGTTGACGCCCGTCGTGCGCACTGCGCTGTCGGCCAGGTGCACGCTGCCCCCGCGCCGGGCGATGGCGCCGATGGCCCCGTCGCCTTCGGTCAGGATGTCGATCGCGTGCGCGTTCGCCACCGGGGCGGGCGTACCCGAGCCTTCGGCATACAGCCCATGACCACTGCGCCCGCGGGTGCGCAGCTCGCTGTTGCGCAGCGTGGTCGTGCCGCCCAGCACTGAAACCGCCTGGTGCAGTTCGCCGTCGGCGCTGATCCGCGACCCGGTCACCTCCAACTGCGCGTCGCTCATCACCAGGATGCCCACGCCGTTCTGCGTGGTGATCGACGAGCCCTCCACGCGCGCGGTGGCATTGCGCTGGTTGATGTTGATACCGGTACGCACGCTGGTGAGTACGCTGTTGCGCATGTCCAGCGCGTCCCCTTCCATCATGAACACACCCATGTCGCCATGAACCTGCGTGCCGTCCAGCGTGATGCTGCCGCCGCCTGATCCAAAGCTGATCGCCGTGGCATTGCTGCCACCGGCGTGGATGCGGCCACCCCGCACGGTCACGTCGCCGCCTACCTGGATGCCTGCGCCCGACTGTTCGTGGGTGAGGTTGATGTCCACGTCTTCCAGCACCACGGTGCTGCCACGCGCGGCGAGAACGCCGGTGGCGCCAGCGCCGTTGCCGTTGATCTGCACCGAGCGCAGGGTGACATCGCTGCCGCTGCCCGCCTCCGCCCATACCGCCGCACCGCCGCCGGCGTGTTCAATACGCACGCGTTCGGCCAGCAGGGTTCCGCCGCCCACGAACAGCCCGTTTGCACTGCTGCCGTGGATCTCGATGACGCTGTCGCGTAGTTCAGCGCTGCCTTCGCGCAGTTCGACACCGTGCGACAGGCCACCGCGGGTGGTGATATGGACATTGTCCGCTACCACGTGGCCCTGGGTCAGCGCGATGCCGCTGGCTGCGGCACCGGTGGTCTCGATGCGGGTACCGCGTATGTCGAGCCGGCCACCGTCATGCGCCGCCAGGCCTGCGGCGCCGTAACCGGTGGTGAGCGCGCTGCCGCCGCTCAGTGCGATACGACTGCCAGCGCCTTCCGCGCGCGCCGCCGAGGCGCGTTCGCCCTCGGTACGCAGGTTGACCTCGCCCAACGGCACGATGCTGCCGCCGTTGCGGGCCAGGAAGGCATGGCCGGCCGGCGTGCCGGGCACCGCCGGATCGGTGGTGTGGTAATCACCGGCGACCGGGGTCTGGTCGTCGCCGTCGGCGATGACCTGTTGGGCCAGCACCGGATACGTGGCGAAGAGTGCGGCGCTCATGGCGAGCGCGAGTGTGTGACGACGTGGGTGGATGAAACGCATGGGGATACTCCTGGCTTATGCCCGAGTGATCCTCGCGAGTGATACCGCAGTGCACCATGCAAACTGTTGCAAAGGTCGTGCTGCGTTATGACGCGGTGCTCGAACCGACAGTGATCGTCAGCAATGGCGTCAGGTGCATCCGATCACATCGCTTCACTTGGTATTTGCCCGCTGAATCGAAACCATCCAACCAATCGACTCAATCGACGTTTGCAATTAGTTGCATGGGATGGCGAGCGCGGCAAGGACACTCTGGCCTCAGTTCCCGAGACTGTCGCCTTCAACTCGACTTCACGCCCTTCTCACGCGATCTCGACCTATACGCTGGGGCTGACGTCGCCGGCCAGGCGGGACGGTTCCGGACCCTTTGCACTTTCTACCGCAAGGATAGACATATGAACCGTCGCACCGTTTCTTCCACGCACCTGCCGACGCTGCGCCCGCTTGCCGCCAGCCTGCTGCTCGCCTTGACCACTCTGCCCATGTGGGCTGCCTTTGCCCGCGACCTCGACGATGAGCGTGCCCAGGTCAACCCGGGAGACGCGCCGGAGGCGTGGCGTCTGATCAACGATTCACATCTGGGGGTGGTCGGCGGGAAGACGCTGGAGATCGTCGCCAGCGGTACATCCCGCATTTCACTCGAGCGGGGTGCCGAGGTGACTCGCGGCGGTACCGCGCAGGATGCCATCCGTCTGTCCGGCGACGCCAGGGTTGAAGCTGACAGCAGCCGTATCCTGGGCGGGATTTCGCTTTTGGGCCACAACGCCGAGGCGTACCTGCGCGACAGCGAGGTCATTGTCACTACCGCGGGCCAGCATCCGGATGAGCGCAAGGCCGTCGGCGTGGATCTGGTCGTGGGTGCCGCCGGCGCCGGGGTACGCAATCCCTACGCATGGATCAGTGGCACCACCATCCGCGTCGAGGATGCACCGAACGTCAGAAGGCAATACAACAGTGGCTTGGGTGTGCGCCTGCAGATGGGCCAGATGGACATTCTCGATGGGTCACACATCATCGCCGCCAACATCGGCGCGCTGCTTTTCGCTGAGACCAACCCTGCCGGACGCGTGCGCCTGAGCATCGATAATTCCACGTTGGAATCCGCACGTGGCGCGGCCATCCAGGTTATCCCCTTGCAAGAGAACCGCTACGACATCAGCGTTGCCAACGGCGCGCAGCTTCGCGGCGGCGACGGCAACCTGCTGCTGGTACGCGACGATGCCTTCGTAACCGGTGCGCAAACCGATGTCACATTCACCGTCGACGACTCACGTCTGGCCGGCAACATCACCTTCGATCCCGGCACAGTAAACGGCACGCTGGATGTTGCCCTGCGCAACAAGGCGCAGATCGACGGCCGCTTCTTCAACGTGACCTCGGCCAGCATCGACGACAACAGCACCTGGCTGCTGACCGGCGACAGCAGTGTGGGCCGCCTGGCGCTGGGCAGCACCGGCACCATCGGGCTGGGCGATGGCACCACGTTCAACACGCTCACCGTTGATAGCTTCACCGGCGATGGCGGCACGCTGGCGTTCAACACCCAGCTGGGCGATGACACCTCGGCCAGCGACAAGCTGGTCATCACCGGCGATGCCAACGGCCAGGCCAATGTGCGCGTCACCAATGCCGGCGGCAGCGGCGCGAAGACCGATCGCGGCATCGAGCTGATCGATATCGGTGGTGCGTCCAACGCGCAGTTCGACCTGGTCGGCCGCGCCGTGGGTGGGCAGTACGAGTATTTCCTGGTGAAGGACGCCAACGGCAACTGGTACCTGCGCTCGGACCTGGCCGCCGGGCCGGACCCGTGCCTGGTGGACCCGAGCCTGCCGGAGTGCAAGCCGGTCGACCCGATCGATCCGGTCGACCCGCCGTCGCCGGTGCTGCGCCCGGAAGCCGGCGCGTACCTGGCCAACCAGTTCGCCATGGACCAGCTGCTGCGGCACCAGTGGCGCGACCGCCAGGGCGGCAGCACCGCCATCGACGGCGTGCGTGGCTGGGCGCGGGTGGATGGCACGCAGAGCAAGCTGTCGGCGGTGGAAGACCAGCTGGACCTGCGCGTGGACCGCTCGCGCCTGCAGCTGGGCGCCGATGTGGGCGTGTTCGACAATGGGCGTGGCCGCGTGGGTGTGATGGGCACGCTGGCGCAATCCAGCGCGACCTCGCGTTCGCAGCTGACCGGCTACAGCGCACGCGGCAAGGTCGAAGGCGGCGCGCTGGGCGTGTACGGCAACTGGAACACCGACGCGCTGTATGTGGATGCCAGCGTGCAGCGCGGGCAGTTCCGCAACCGCGTGCAGGGCGAAGGCCTGGCCGAGGAACGCTACGACTCGGACATCTGGCAGTCGTCGCTGGAAGCGGGCTATCGCTTCGACATCGGGCAGATCGGCAACACCGCGTTGCGCCTGCAGCCGGAGCTGCAACTGGTGTACACCGATGCCACTACCGACCGGCACACCGAAGGCAACGGCACCATCGTGCGCGGCGTGGGCGACGACGGGTTGTCGGGCCGCCTGGGTCTGCGTCTGCAGGGCGAGTCGCGTGCCACGGTGGGTGCGGCGGTGAGTCCGTACCTGGCGGTGAACTGGTACCGCGATGGCAGCAGCAACGGCATGGCCTTCGATGAGGACGTGCTGCAGGCCAGCCTGCCGCGTAACCGCTATGAGGTCAGTGCTGGGGGCCGGGTGGACTTCCGCTCCGGGCTGAGTGGCTGGGGCGGGCTGGGCGTGATGCGCGGTGACCACGGGTATCGCGAGGCCACGGCGAATCTTGGGA
>NZ_QAIW01000377.1:0-1867 GCF_003061285.1 Stenotrophomonas sp. HMWF003
CCGGCACCCAGCACCAGCACGCGGGCATCGACCGGCGCCGATTCGGCCAGCAGCTGCGTGCACATCCGCTGCAGGTCGGCGAACCCCGGCACCAGCCGGGGTGGGCGTTCTGCGTAGCGGGCCACGGCATCGGGGTCGGCGTAGGCATCCATCGGGCGCACCTCATTTCATGTAACTTACATAGTTACATTAACGCCGGTCGCGCGCGATGTCACCCGCCGGTGTACTGCGCCTCGCTGACCTGCTCCATCCAGGTCACCGGTGAGCCGTCGACTGCTTCGGCGATGGCGATATGGGTCATGGCCACCGTCGCCTTGGCACCGTGC
Organism: Stenotrophomonas sp. HMWF003; assembly: GCF_003061285.1. Taxonomy (NCBI): domain Bacteria; kingdom Pseudomonadati; phylum Pseudomonadota; class Gammaproteobacteria; order Lysobacterales; family Lysobacteraceae; genus Stenotrophomonas; species Stenotrophomonas sp. HMWF003. The sequence continues at coordinate 327 of NZ_QAIW01000377.1, forward strand.
CAGTGCTTCACCCCCGGCGCGATCCACACGACGTCGCCGGGCCGGATCTCCTGCACCGGCTTGCCCCACTCCTGCACGCTGCCCACCCCGGCGGTGACGATCAGGGTCTGCCCGAGCGGATGGGTGTGCCAGGCTGTGCGCGCCCCGGGCTCGAAGGTCACCGTGGCGCCACCCACGCGGGCCGGTGCGGCACGCTGGAACGGCGCATCGATGCGCACCGTGCCGGTGAAATAGTCGGCCGGGCCGGCCGCCGATGGGGTATTGCCGGCGCGGGCGATCTGGATCGAGGCTGGGTCGACCGGGGCCGTGGCGGCCACCATCGACAGCAGCGAACTGCTCAACAGGTTCATGCGGAACTCCTCGGCGTGGAAATCGGACCGGCCCACTGTAGTCCCTGTCGCCGCCGCCACTGCCTGCCCAGGCGCGCATGCAGCCATGAGCCGTAATCATCAATCGTCGACGAGGAGCGCCTTGTGCTCACCAGTGGCGCGCGCCCATGATGGACCCGCATGAATCGCATGCGCGCCGGACACTGCAATGGCCCGCGAAAACTTCAACGACCTGCAGGTGTTCGTCACCGTGGCCCGCGAGCGCAGCTTCACCCGGGCCGCCGCCCAGCTCGGCGTCTCGCAGTCCGCGCTGAGCCACACCGTGCGCGGGCTGGAAGAGCGCCTGGGCGTGCGCCTGCTCACCCGCACCACGCGCAGCGTGTCGATGACCGAGGCCGGTGAACGCCTGTACGACACCGTCGCCCCGCGCATGCAGGAGATCGAGGCCGAGTTGGTGGCCATCAGCGACTACCGCGACCATCCGGCCGGCACCATCCGCATCACCACCGCCGAACACGCGGCCAACAGCATCCTCTGGCCCCGTCTGAGCGCGATACTGCCGGCCTACCCCGACCTGCGCGTGGAGCTCACCGTCGACTACGGCCTGGCCGACATCGTGGCGCAGCGGTACGACATCGGCATCCGCCTGGGCGGACGCGTCGCCAACGACATGATCGCGGTGCCGATCAGCGGCCCGCAGCGCATGGCGATCGTGGCCAGTCCGGCCTACTTCGTCCACCACGTCGCACCGCAGGTGCCGACGGACCTGGCCGCGCACAACTGCATCGGGCTGCGCCTGCCCACCCATGGCGGGCTGATGGTGTGGGACCTGCAGAAGGACGGCCAGGACGCCAACGTGCGCGTGGACGGGCAATGGACGTTCAACGGCAGCAGCGCCATCCTGCGCGCCGCCCTGGCCGGCGCCGGCCTGGCCTACCTGCCCGAAGACATGGTGCTGGACCACCTGCAGGCCGGTCGCCTGCGCCGCGTCATGGAGGACTGGTGCGACGTGTTCGACGGCTACTACGCCTACTACCCCAGCCGCCGCCAATCCTCCAGCGCACTGCGCGTGGTCATCGACGCCCTGCGCGCAGACCGGTAGAGCCGACCGTTGTTCGGCTGTCGCAGGGCCAGCCGGGTAGAGCCGACCGTTGGTCGGCTGTCGCGGTGCCAGCCGGGTAGAGCCAACCGTTGGTCGGCTGTCGCGGTGCC
>NZ_QAIW01000377.1:1881-3234 GCF_003061285.1 Stenotrophomonas sp. HMWF003
CCGGCAGACTCAGCCCGCCACGTGCGGCCAGTTGCAGCAGCTCGCCGACCAGCCGGCGCTTGTCGTCCGGGGCCATCGCCTGGCTCACCTTGCTGCCCCAAAACCCCTTCACCGTGGCCTGCTTGAAGATCACATCGCCCGAGTTGAGCTGCATCGGCTCGCCGGTCATAGAGCCGAACGACACCAGCGTGCCGCCGTCGCCCAGCAGGGTCATCAGCTCGCTGCTGGCACGCCCACCCACCGAGTCCACCGCCGCGGCGATCGAGCCGCCGGCCACCCGCGCCTGCACCTGCGCCATCCAGTCCGACTGCGCGGTGGAGATCGTGTTGTCGATGCCCAGGGCCTCCATTTCCGCCACGCCGGCATCGCGCCGCACCAGGTTCACGCAGTGCACGCCGCGCGCCTTGGACAGCATCGCCAGCGCCTTGCCGACCGCGCCATTGGCCGCGTTCTGCAGGATCCACTGGCCCTCGCGCACCTGCAGGAACTCCAGCAGCATCAGCGCGCTCAGCGGCATCGCGATCAGCTGCGCCGCGGTTTCATCATCGATCGCGTCCGGCATCGGAATGACCATCTTCGCCGGTGCGATGAACTGCTCGGCCCAGGTGCCATGCACGGATGCGGCGCTGACCCGCTGGCCGACCGCAAGGCCCTGCACGCCTTCGCCCAGCGCGTCGATCACGCCGGTCGCTTCACTGCCGCCGACCGCCGGCAACGTGGGCTTGTAGCCGTACCTGCCGCGCACGGTCCACAGGTCATGGTTGTGGATGGGGGCCAGCACGGTGCGGATACGCACCTCGCCCGCGCCGGGTTCCGGGGTGGGTACCTCACCACCGTGCAGCACGACGGTGGGATCGCCAAAGGTGTCATGCAATGCAACGCGCATGGGAATTCTCCTGTTGCCAGTTCAATGGGGGATTGCCGGGCAGCACCCGGCCCTGCATGGGCACACACGGTGCCCGGAGGTGCGTGACCTCAACGCCGATGGCGGTGCGCGGCCACCACCGGCACGGTCGGATGACGCCACGCCCGCGTGCGCAGCATCAGCGTCTGCAGCACCAGCAGCGCGGCCACTGCCAGCGCCAGCACCGACACCGTATCGGCGCCTGGCAGGCGCCAGCCGGACTGCTTCACGTACACACCCACCAGCGCCCACACCACGGCAGCCGGATAGGCGAAATGCCCGCGCAGGCGCTGGTTCATTGCCCAGGCCAGCAGCGTCGCCAGGGCCAGCAGCACCACGCTCCAGCCGAACATGTCGCCGGTGGGCAACCACTGGTAGGCCACGATCACCTGGGCTGTATTGAGGAAGGCCGCCATCGTCAGCCAGCCGGCGTGCAACGCCAGCGGATA
>NZ_QAIW01000377.1:3246-3843 GCF_003061285.1 Stenotrophomonas sp. HMWF003
TCGGTGGGCGCGGCGCGCACGGCGGCCATCAACAGGCACACCAGCGCGGCCCAGATGATCGCCAGCGCGGGCAGGAACCACTGGCTGGAAAACACCGGCATCCATGCCGCCGTCAGCGCGAACCCGGCCGCCGCCCAGCCACGCACGCCGGGCAGGTCCGGACGGCGTCGGCGCAGCTGCCACAGTCCGAAGATCACGTCCCACAGGAAGATCACGCCCCAGATCGCGAACGCGTAACCGGCGGCGACGAGCAGGGTCGGATAGCGGTCGGAGATCGCGCCATTGGTCGGGCCGAATGCGCCGGATTGCGAGAACCACGACACCACCGGCATGGCCAATGCGGCCAACAACACGATCCAACGCATGCATCCACTCCCACTCAAAGAGCGCTGACGATACGCGGTTACCGGTTAAGGCGGTGGCATGGCCCCCGGTGATCGGGCACACCGGTGCAATCGCAAGGGGGAAGCTGGGCGCGCGCGACCGCACCCACGCGGTGACCCAGGCACTCAAGCGCGGCATCATCAGCCTGGACGATGCCCAGGCCGATGGTGACAGCTGACCGCCGCGCCGCTCAGCGGCGCCGCACCACCAGGC
>NZ_QAIW01000378.1:0-7191 GCF_003061285.1 Stenotrophomonas sp. HMWF003
AAACGACGCGATGGCCGGGTTCTCCTCGGCGCCGGGCAGGGTGACGGCGTAGTACGCAAACCGCGTCGGCCATGGCTGATCCAGTACCACCGCCAGCCGTCCGCTGGCTACTTCGGCTTCCACATACAGGTCACGCACCAGCGCGATGCCCTGGCCGGCTTCTGCAGCGCGGATCAGCAACACATCATCATCGAACGCCGGGCCACGTGAGATGCGCGGATCGGGCGGCAGGCCGAGCGCGCCGAACCACAGCGACCAGTCGCTGCGGTCGGAATCCTGCAGCAGCGGGTACTGCAGGCAGTCCACCGCCGAGTGGATGGGTGGGCCGTCGGCGAGCAGCGCCGGGCAGGCCACCGGCAACAGCACCGGCGCCGCCAGCGGGCGTGAGATCAGGCCGGGATACTCACCCAGACCGTGGCGGATCGCGATGTCGATGCGGTCGCGCCGCAGATCCACCAGCGTCGATGAGGCCTCGACGCGCACTTCGATCGCCGGGTGACGCTCGGTGAACCGCCCCAGCCGCGGCACCAGCCATGACGCGGCAAAGCTGGGCACGGTGCTGATCGTCAACGTCTGCCGCGCGTGGATCGCCTCCAGCGTGGCCATGCTGTCCTGGATCTGGTCGAACGCGCGCAGCAGGGCAGGGTGCACCTGTGCGCCGGCCGGGGTGAGGGCCACGCCATGGGGTGTGCGGGTGAACAGCACCACGCCGGTGCGCGCCTGCAGCAGCTTGAGCTGCTGGCTGATCGCGCCCGGGGTGACCCCCATGACCGCGGCCGCCGCCTTGAGGCTGCCATGCCGTCCGGTTTCGACGAAGGCGCGCAGCGCGAGCAGGGGAAGTACAGCGCCCATGACCTTAGATTTTCTCTCTTGGTAGCGAAGCACAAATCGTTCTACACAGCCCAAGCGCCTGCGTAGCATCGTGATCATGTTGAATCTGACGTGTTTAGTCCAGCTGCACTGGCTGAGCTTCATGCCGCACCCCCTTCGCTCTCGTCATTCACCGCCCGCCAAGGAGACCGATGTGTCCCCAGCTTCGCTGCACCTGTACACCGACAGTTCGCCCAACGGTTTCAAGATCACCATCGCGCTGGAGGAGCTCGGCATCCCGTATGTGCTGCACCACGTGCGCATCGACGCCGGTGAGCACCGCCATCCGGATTTCCTGCGGTTGCATCCGCACGGCCGCATTCCGGTACTGGTCGACGAGGCCACGGGTATCACGGTGTTCGAATCGGCCGCCATCCTGCTTTACCTGGCGGAGCAGAGCGGACGCCTGTTGCCCCACGCGCCACGCGCGCGCTGGGAAGCGGTCAACTGGCTGATGTTCCATGCCGCCAGCGTTGGCCCGATTCTCGGCCAGCGCGTGCATGTCGAGATGTTCGCCGACGCGCCCTACGCGCCTGCGATAGAGCGCTATCGGCGCTTGAGCGGGGAGTTCTTCGCCACGCTGGACCAGCGCCTCACCGACCGCCCATGGCTTGCTGGCGAGGAGTACTCGATTGCCGACATCGCCGGCTACGGCTGGAGCCACATCGCACGGCTCATCGGCTTCGATTTCAGCGCGTACCCGCACTTGAGTGCATGGCACCTGCGCATGTCACAGCGGCCTGCAGTGCAGCGCGGCGTGCAGCTCCCCGAACCGGCCACTGGCCCCTGATCCAGGCATGACCACGATGACGTTGTTGACCGATATCACCGAGATGCAGGCCCCGCTGACCGGTGCTTCAGCCCCCGCGTTCGCCCATCACCCCGGCTACCAGCGCATGTTCCGCGAAGGCGCGCTCACCCTGGGCGTGTTCCTGCCGCTGCGCTTCTACCAGGGCGACATGCGGATACTGGCCGGCCAGGCCGACCTGGTGAGCCAGCTCGACCGCGACGGCTTCGCCGCTGCCTGGGTGCGCGACGTACCGCTGTTCGATCCGTTGTTCGGCGACGCCGGACAGGTGTTCGACCCCTTCACCTACCTGGCCTACCTGGCCGCGCGCACCGACCGGCTGGCGCTGGCCACCGGCAGTGCGATCTTCTCGTTGCGGCACCCGATCGACCTGGCCAAAGCGGCCGCCAGCATCGACCAGCTCTCCGGCGGCCGCCTGGTGCTGGGCATCGCCTCGGGCGACCGGCCGGTGGAGTTCCCGGCGTATGGCCTGGACCACGCCGCGCGCGGTGAGCGCTTCGCCGCATCGGTGGCGTACATGCGCCAGCTGATGCAGGCCGGACCGCTGCAGATCAGCTCGCCACTGGGTGACGTGCAGGGCGTGGAACTGCTGCCCAAGCCGGTGGCCGGTGCGATCCCGCTGCTGGTCACCGGCACCTCGCGGCAGACGCTGGACTGGGTGGGGCAGCATGCCGACGGCTGGCTGACCTATCCCGAGGCCACCCATGATGCGGCCGGGCCGCGGCGCCTGGCCGACAAGATCCAGGCCTGGCGCCGTCTCATCCCCGACGGTGGTTTTCGCCCGCACGTCACCAACGAGTGGTTGGACCTGGTCGACGATCCCAACCACCCGCGTACGCCGATCAACGGCGGCTACATGTTGAAGACCGGCCGCAACGGGCTGATCGATCTGCTTGGGCAGTGGCAGCAGGCCGGGGTCAACCACGCCGCGCTGGGCATCCAGTTTTCGCAACGGCCGGCCGCCGAGGTGCTGCAGGAACTGGCCGAGTACGTGCTGCCGCTGTTTCCGTCGCATGCGGGGCCACTGCCGGCACAGGTGCGCTGGTGAGCCGCTACGTTGCCTGCGTCACTCCACGAACGCCTTGCCCCCGTACTCCCACGTCCACGGCACGCCGGTGTCACCCAGAACGAACCGCACCAGCGCCGGGAACGCCGCTTCGGCGCGCACGTCGTTGCCCAGCACCACCACGCAGCGTTGGCGCCGTGCCACGCAGACCAGCGTGTTGCCCACCGCATCGTCGTGGCCGCCCTTGTAGAACCCGCGTCCCTGCGGCCCCTGGAGCACCACCACGCCCAGCCCGGCGGCGAGGTCGCGGCGCCGTTGCGCGGGCGCCAGCTCGTCCTGCAGGGTCGGGAACTGGCTGGCCGTGGTGATCGGCCACTGCGCGCGGACCAGCTCGGCACGCCCCGTTGCCGACAGTCCCTCGCCGCGCATGTAGCCGGCTGCGAAACGGGCCATGTCGGCGATGGTGGTATCCATCGAGCCCGCTGCACGCACCCGGCTGCGTTCGTCGTGTGGTTCGGTGCGGCCGTCCTGGGTCCAGCCGTCGGCCAGGTTGCCGGCGAAGTCAGCGCGCCAGGTCATGCTGGTGCGGGTCATGCCGAAGCGGTCGAACACCCGCCGTTGCATCTCCGCGCCCACCGCCAGGCCCAACCCGCGCTCCAGTACGAACTGCAGCAGGATCAGACCTTCGCCGGAGTAGGCATAGCGCGTGCCTGGATCGAAGTGCAGGCGCAGTTTTCCCTCCGGCTCCAGGAACGCGAAATTGGCAAACCCGCTGCGATGGCTGAGCAGCATCCGCGCGGTCAGGCGCCGCCAGCGCGGGTCGTCCTTCAGGTCGGGCCAGGGCGCGTACTGCTTCTCTGCCGGGTAGTCCGGCAAGGGGCGCGCCAGGTACTCGCCGATCGGCCGGTCCAGGTCCAGCACCCCCTCGTCCACCAGCTGCATCACCATGTAGGCGAAGGCCATCTTGGTCAGCGACGCGCCGTACATCACCGTGTCGGTCGTCAACGGGTCGCCGGCGGCGTTGCGTTTGCCGGCCGCGTGCACCTGCACAACCTTCCCCTGGTCGATCACCGCCAGCGCCACGCCCTGCGCATGGGTCGCGGCCATCATCCGCGCCATCTCGGCGTCGACCGCGGCAGCGTCTGGAACGGGTGCGGAAGGCGCGGCGAGCGCCAGGGGTGCAGGCAACAGCAACACGAGCATCAGGGCGAACGGGCGCATGGCACGGCACTCCTCCAGGACTCGGCCCGCATCCTACCGCGGCGGGTCGCCACGAACAGCGCCGAAGGTCACCGTGACCTCCTGCGTGGTTGGCAAGGCCCTGCCGATGTCAGCCGCTCAGGCCGGAGGACGCGCTGCGCGCCGCCGCTCGCGCCAGGCGAGGTCGATCTTCGCCTGTCACACGCCTTGGGTAAAGTACGGCGGAGCTTCCAGACAGGGAGCAACAGCGATATAGTTAGCCGCCGTATTACTCGTGTCGTCCCCGCATGCTGGAAACAAAACACCAGGCGTTTCTGACCGAGCTGGAGCGCCGTGGCCAGCCCGACGCCGGTGAGCTGGCGCTGTGTTTCCAGCTGCTGTCGCTGGCCCGCGCGATCGACCAGGACTGCGCCAGCCGCCTGGCGCCGCAGGGGCTCAGCGAAGGGCGCTTCGTGCTGCTGTTCCTGCTGCGTGGGGCCGACACCGCGTTGTCGCCGCACCAGCTGGCCGAGCGCGCCGGGGTTACCCGCGCCACCGTGACCGGCCTGCTGGACGGGCTGGAGCGCGAACAGCTGGTAAGCCGCCACAGTGATCCCGACGACAGGCGGCGCATCCACGTGCGCCTGACCGCTGCGGGCCAGTCCATGGCAGCACGCCTGTTCGATCAGCAGTCGCAGTGGATCGCCTCGCTGTTCGCCGATATCAGCGTCAGGGAGCGTCGACAGCTGGGCACGCTGTTGCACCGCGTGTGGTCGCGCACCGACGCGGGGCGCCTGGCATGAAGCAGCCGGTCACCCGCGAGCGCCGCGGCCAGCTGGATCGGGGCGAGGCCGAAGCCGCCCATCTGGCCGAAGTGCTGGCCGTCGATTTTGCCCGGCTGATGGCCCACGTCGCGCCGTCCTTGCCTGCCTCGGCACTCGCACCGATGCGCAACGCGGCCAAGCTGGGCATCACCCTGCGCATGCAGGGCGCGGCCACGCTGCTGCGCGCGCATGGCCATGGCGATCACGGCGCCTGGTCACGGCACGCCAGCGACACCGTGCGCGGCTGGGCCTGCTACCTGATCGGCAGCGACCCGGCGCTGACGCTGGAACGCAAGTTGGACGCCCTGCGCGGGTTGGCCGATGACGCCCACTTCGGCGTGCGCGAATGGGCCTGGCTGGCCGTGCGCCCGCATATCGCGGCCGAGCCGTTGCGGGTCCTCGCGCACCTGCAGGCCTGGGCCCACGACGCGTCGCCGAACGTGCGTCGCTTCGCCTGCGAGGCACTGCGCCCGCGCGGCGTATGGGCCGCGCATATCGCGCTGTTCAAGCAGGAACCCCACCATGCACAGAACCTGCTGGACGCGCTGTGCTGCGATGAAGCGCGCTACGTCCAGGATTCGGTCGGAAACTGGTTGAACGATGCCGGCAAGAGCCAGCCCGACTGGGTCCGCGCGCTGTGCAGCGAATGGCAGCAGCGCCATGCCGATGATCCGGCCAACAGCTACATCCGCAAGCGCGCCCTGCGCTCGCTCTGACCCAAGGAATGCCATGTCGTACATGCTGATCGAGCTCTACACCGCCACTCCCGCCTGGACCGCGCTGGACGCATTGTCGCGCGCGGCGCTCTTCGCCCGCATCGGGGCGGGCATGCAGCATGTCGATCCGGCGCGGATCAAGCCACTGGCCATGGGCCCGCTGGATCCGGACGTGCCGCGCAGCAGCGCAGAGCAGTTCTATGCCGTGTGGCAATGCAGCGACCGCACGGACGCCGACGCGCTGCTGGCTGCCATTGAGGCAACCGGCTGGCACACCTATTTCACCACCACCCACATCGCGGGCGCGTCGGGTGGGCTGCAGCAGCATCTGGCCGAACTGGCGGCGCTGCCGAAGGCATGAGGCCCGCCCGCGGTGGCTGAACACCGGCGCCGCAGTTGCGAATGAAACATTTTGCGCCGCACAAAAGCTGTGCTATCAATACTCCCCAATGAACGCACGCCCCGCCAATGCCTACTTTTGGTATTACTTTCCGAAGCCACCGGCGGAGGAAGGCATGCGCTCACCCTGAAGAAACCTTCAGACGCATTCCCGAAAGCCGCCAGCGCACCTGGCGGCTTTTTTGTTGCCGCCGCGCTGGGGACCCCCACTTCCAAGGAGTTTCCCCATGCCCCCGCACACCGATGACCTGCGTATCCGCAAGATCGAATCGTTGACCCCGCCGGCCCAGCTGCTGGCGATGCTGCCCTGTGACGACGAAGCCTCCGATACGGTCAGCGCCTCGCGCGCGGCCCTGCACGAGATCCTGCACGGCCGCGACGACCGCCTCGCTGTAGTGATCGGCCCGTGTTCGATCCATGACCCGGTGGCCGCCATCGAGTACGCCCAGCGCCTCAAGCCGCTGCGCGATGCCTACGCCGATGAGCTGGAAATCGTCATGCGCGTGTACTTCGAGAAGCCGCGCACCACGGTGGGCTGGAAGGGCCTGATCAACGATCCGGACCTGGACGGCAGCTTCAACATCAACAAGGGCCTGCGCGTCGCGCGCGGCCTGCTGCGCGACATCAACAAGCTCGGCCTGCCGGCCGGCGTGGAATTCCTCGACGTGATCTCGCCGCAGTACATCGCCGACCTGGTGGCCTGGGGCGCGATCGGCGCACGCACCACCGAGAGCCAGGTGCACCGCGAGCTCGCCTCGGGCCTGTCGTGCCCGGTGGGCTTCAAGAACGGCACCGACGGCAACATCAAGATCGCCGCCGATGCGATTGGCGCGGCCTCCAACCCGCATCACTTCCTCTCGGTGACCAAGGAAGGCGGCACCGCGATCGTGGCCACCGCCGGGAATCCGGATTGTCACGTCATCCTGCGCGGCGGCAAGACGCCGAACTACGATGCCGACCACGTGGAAGCGACCAGCCAGACGCTGGCCAAGTCGCACCTGGCCGCGCGCATCATGATCGATGCCAGCCACGCCAACAGCAGCAAGAATCCGGAAAACCAGCCCAAGGTCATCGCCGACATCAACGCGCAGCTGGCCAACGGCGAAGAGCGCATCGTCGGCGTCATGGTCGAGAGCCATCTGGTGGCCGGCCGCCAGGACCTCGTCGAGGGCCAGCCGCTGACCTACGGCCAGAGCATCACCGACGGCTGCATCGGCTGGGACAGCTCGCTGGCCGTGCTGGAGAGTCTGGCCCAGGCGGTGCGGGCACGGCGCGCGGCGCGGATCAGCGAGGCGGCGTGAGTGGCGGGTGCGCTCGGCAGTGTGCCGGGCGCATTGGTCAAGGACGTGTCGGGTACAGATGCTTGAACTGAGCCAAACAGTTGAAAGT
>NZ_QAIW01000378.1:7201-13970 GCF_003061285.1 Stenotrophomonas sp. HMWF003
CCGCTCGAGAAGAACGCGGCAGCTCGGTGCCTGCTGGATGCCATTCCCAAGGGAGTGGTGACGCTCCTGAGGAGCCGAGCTTGGCTCTTCCGCCTGCGGATGCACTTTCGTTGAGGGAATCCAGCGAGGGTGCTAGCGTCTCCGCAAACATCGGGCCAGGACGGCAGTATGTATCAAGTTGGCATCGCATTCGCGCATCCCTCCGATCAGGCCTGTGGATGCGCAGGTCGCATCGAAACCAGCGCCCCATCCATCGAACACGGCCTGGATCGATTCTGGGTGGAACTTCGTCCTGGTTTGCAGCGTCTTGCCGCTCGTTTCGGCTGGTGCTGGGTCGGCCGGCTTCCTGTGGACGTGGAGGCCGGTGCGACTGACTTCGGGCATGTGCGCAGGCACGTTGTTGAAACACTGAAGGCGCTGGTGCAGTCGGGCGACGCCGCGGGCCACGAAACGTTCGTGTTCTTCGTTGCGGACTGGCCTGAGGACGATCAATGCCGATACGGAAGCGGGACTATCGCCGATCTGGACGGCTATCTCCGGCTCTTCGGTGACTGGGATGAATGGGTCTATCGCGTCGACCGTGATGCCCTCCAGCAGGGCCAGGGAACGCCACTGCTTGTGAGGGTGCGGCAGGACCCGTGAGCCCGGTGCCGAACGTCCTGATCCTGTCGCCGATCGTTCAGGCCGCCCGCCGCAGCTTCGCCAAGGCCAGGTAGATCGCCGGCGTCGTATACAACGTCAGCCACTGGCTCACCAGCAATCCACCCACGATCGCAATGCCCAGCGGCTGCCGCATCTCCCAGCCTTCGCCGGTGGCCAGCATCAGCGGCAACGTGCCCAGCAACGCCGCGACGCTGGTCATCAGGATCGGGCGGAAGCGCAGCCGTGCTGCCTCGCAGATGGCGTCGTACGACGACAACCCGCGCTCGCGTTCGGCTGACAGCGCGAAGTCGATCATCAGGATGGTGTTCTTCATCACCACGCCCACCAGCAGGAACAGCCCCAGCAGCGAAATCAGGTTCAACTCGTTGCCGAACGCCATCAGCGCCAGCAGCGCGCCCACACCGGCCGAGGGCAGGGTGGACAGGATCGCCAGCGGCTGCACGAAGCTTTCGTACAGCACGCCCAGCACCAGATACACCGCGAGCATCGCGCCCACGATCAACCATAGCTGGCGCTCGCGCAGTGTCTCGAAGCCACCGGCCTCGCCACTCAGCCTTGCCTGCACGTGGGTGGGCAGCATGATCCCGGCCATCGCGCGGTCCACCGCCTTCACCGCCTGGTCCAGGGTTACGCCGGGTGCGAGCGCGAACTCGATCCAGACCGAGGCGAACTGCTGGCTGTGGTAAATGCGGTCCGGCGCCATGCCGTAGGACCAGCTGGCGATCGACGACAGCGGCAGGCGCTGGCCGTCCTTGCCGATCACGTGGATCTGGTCCAGCGTGGACGGGTCCTGGGTGTAGCGCGGGTCCAGTTCCATCACCACGCGGTACTGGTTGAGCGTGTCGTACAGCGTGGCCACCTGGCGCTGGCTGAAGGCATTGTTGAGCACCGAGGCGATCATGCGCATGTCCACGCCCAGCCGCGCGGCGGCGTCGCGGTCGATGTCCAGCACCACCTGGCGCATGCCTTCGTCGCCCTTGGATTCCACGTCCACCAGTTCAGGCAGGGCGCGCAGTGCGTCGGCCACCTTGGGTGCCCATTGCCGTAGGGGTTCCAGCTCGCCGGACAGCAGCTGGAACTCGTACTGGCCGCTGTCGCCGCTGCCTTCCAGCTTGATGTCCTGGTCCACCCACAGGAACATGCCGCCGCCGGGAATCTTCGGCATGTTGCTGCGCAGGCGGTCGATCACCTGCTGGCTGGACACCTTGCGCTCGGCCAGCGGCTTCATCTTGATCATGATGAAGGCGTTGTTGACCCCGCTGCGCCCGCCGATGTACCCGATGATGTCGCTGATGGCCGGATCGGCCAGCAGCAACGTCCGATACGCATCGATCTTGGGCTGCATCACCTGGAACGACAGCCCGTCGTCGCCGCGCGCGAAACCACGCAGCTGCGCGGTGTCCTGCTTGGGCACGATGCCCTTGGGCACCTGCTGGAACAGCCACACGTTCAGCCCGATCACCGCGCCGAACAACAGCAGCGGCACCGCCAGCCAGCGCAGCATCGTCTGCAGGCTGGCCACGTAGCCGCCGCGCAGTCGCTCGAACAACGCCGTGCCGCCCCGCTGCAGCACGTTGCCCGTGCCCGGGCGCTCACGCCCGAGCAGGCGCGCGCACAGCATCGGGGTCAGGCTCAGCGAGACCAGCAGCGACACGCCCATCGCCGCCACCAGGGTCAGCGAAAATTCGCGGAACAGCTTCTCCACGAAGTCGTCCAGGAACAGGATCGACACGAACACCACCGCCAGCGCGATGTTCATCGACAACAGCGTGGCGCCCACTTCACCGGCACCGCGCAGGGCAGCATCCATCGGTGAGGCGCCTTCTTCGCGATGGCGGGCGATGTTCTCCAGCACCACGATGGCATCGTCCACCACCAGCACCGCGGCCACGATCAGCGCCATCAGCGACAGCGTGTTGAGCGAAAAACCGAGCAGCGCGATCACCGCCAGCGCACCCAGCAGCGACACCGGAATGGCGAGGGTGGGCACCAGCGCGGCGCGCCAATGGCCCAGGAAGGCCAGCACCACCAGCACCACCAGGGCGATGGCGAGCAGCAGGGTCAGCTCGGCCTCGTGCAGGGTGGCGCGGATCACCGGCGAGCGGTCCATCACCACCTGCATGTCGATACTGGCCGGCAGCAGCGCCTGCAGCGTGTCCATCTGCGCGTTGATGGCGTCGACGGTCTCGATGATGTTGGCATCCGGCTGGCGGCTGACGATCAGCAGCACCGCCGGGCGCTGGTTGTGGAAGCCGCTGGCATAGCGGTCTTCCACGCCCTCGCTGACCTGCGCTACGTCGCGCAGGTGCACCGGGCGGCCCTCGCGCATGGCGATGATCAGGTCGCGGTACTCGGCGGCGCTGCGCAGCTGCAGGCTGGCCTCCAGCTGCCATTGCCGGCTCTGGCTGGCCACGGTGCCCAGCGGCTTGAGCGCGTTGGCGGTGCGGATGGCCGCCGCGACATCATCCAGTGCGATGCGCTGCTGGTTGAGCGCATTGGGATCCAGCGACACGCGCACCGCCGGCAGCGAGCTGCCGCCCACCTGCACTTCGCCCACCCCGGGAATCTGCGCCAGCTTCTGCGCGATCACCGTGGAGGCCACATCGAAGATCTGCCCGGGCGAGAGGCTGTCCGAACTCAGCGCCAGCGCCAGGATCGGTGCCTGCGAGGGATTGACCTTGTTGTACTGGGGCATGCCCGGCATGCCGCTGGGCAGCTGCGCGCGGGTGGCGTTGATCGCCGCCTGGACGTCGCGCGCGGCGCTGTCCACGTCGCGGCCCAACTCGAACTGCAGCTCGATCTGGGTGGAGCCCTGGGTGCTGGCCGAGTCGATCCGGCTCAAGCCCGGAATCGTGCCCAGCGCCCGCTCCAGTGGCGTGGCCACGTTGGCCGCCATCGATTCGGGGCTGGCCCCGGGCAGGCTGGCGCTGACGTTGATGGCCGGGTAGTCCACCTGCGGCAGCGGCGCCACCGGCAGCAGCCGCAGACCGAGCAGGCCGGCCAGCACCACCGCCACCGACAGCAGCAGGGTGGCCACCGGGTGCTGCACGAACCAGCCGATCGCCCGCGACAGCGGACTCACGCGTGGGCCTCGGCCGCATCGTCGGTACGTTCGGCCGGGTGCCGGCGGAAGCGGTCGAAGAACAGGTAGATCACCGGCGTGGTGAACAGGGTGAGCACCTGGCTGACGATCAGCCCGCCCACCATCACCACGCCCAGCGGCTGCCGCAGCTCCGCGCCCGAGCCGCTGGCGAACATCAGCGGAATGGCGCCGAACAGCGCGGCCAGCGTGGTCATCAGGATCGGGCGGAAGCGCAGCAGCGCGGCCTGGTGGATCGCCTGGCGCGGGGCCAGGCCGAACTCACGCTCGGCCTCCAGCGCGAAGTCGATCATCATGATCGCGTTCTTTTTCACCAGCCCGATCAGCAGCACGATGCCGATCACCGCGATCAGGTCCAGGCTGCGCCCGCTCAGCAGCAGTGCCAGCAGCGCGCCTACCGTGGCCGAGGGCAGGGTGGAGAGGATGGTGATGGGGTGGATGAAACTCTCATACAGCACGCCCAGCACCAGGTACATCACCACCACCGCGGCCAGCACCAGCCACAGCGTGCTCGACAGCGAGGCGCGGAACGCATCGGCCGCGCCCTGCAGGCGCAGCTCCACCCCGGTGGGCAGGCCGATCGCCGCACGCGCGCCTTCAATGGCCTGCACCGCTTCGCCCAGCGACGCACCGCGTGCCAGGTTGAACGAGAACGTCACCGCCGGGAACTGGCCCACGTGGTTGATCAACAGGTGCGCCGGCCGCTGCTCGATGCGCGCGATGCCATTCAACGGCACCTGCCTGCCGTCCGGCCCGGCCACGTGCAGGCGCGCGATGGCGCCCGGCCCGAAGGTCGCGTCCGGGCGCGCTTCCAGCACCACGCGGTACTGGTTGGCCTGGGTGAAGATGGTGGAGATCTGGCGCTGGCCGAACGCGTCGTACAGCGCATCGGCCACCGCGTCCACGCTGATGCCCAGGCGTGCGGCGGCCACGCGGTCGATCAGCACGTGCGCCTGCAGGCCCTGGTCCTGCAGGTCGCTGGCCACGTCGGCCAGGGCTGCGGACTGCTGCAGGTGGGCCAGCAACCGGGGCGTCCAGTGCGCGAGCTGCTCGCTGTCGGGGCTGGTCAGGGTGAACTGGTATTGGGTGCGGCTGATCCGATCCTCGATGCCCAGTTCCTGCACCGGCTGCAGGTACAGTGTGATGCCAGGCACGTGCGCCACGCGCTGCTGCAGGCGCGCGATGATCGCCTGCGCGTCGCTGCTGCGCTGCGCGTGTGGTTTCAGTTCGATCAGCAACCGGCCACTGTTGAGCGTGGCGTTGTTGCCATCCACGCCGATGAACGAGGACAGGCTGGCCACGTCCTCGTCTTCCAGCAGCGCCGCCGCAAGCGCCTGCTGGCGATGCGCCATGGCCTGGAACGAGATCGACTGCGGCGCTTCGCTGATGCCCTGGATCAGGCCAGCGTCCTGCACCGGAAAGAAGCCCTTGGGCACCCACACGTACAGCGCGGCGGTGAGCAGCAGGGTGACCACGGTGGCACCCAGCATCAGCGGCTGGCGCTGCAGCACCCAGTGCAGCTGGCGGTCGTAGATCGCCACCACGCGGTCGAACGGGTCGCCCTGCTGCGCCGATTCCTGGCCGTCGGCATCGCGGCGGGTGGCATGGCCGGCCTTGAGCAGGCGCGCGCACATCATCGGGGTCAGCGTCAGCGACACCAGCAGCGAGATGCCGATCGCCACCGCCAGGGTGATCGCGAACTCGTGGAACAGCTTGCCCACCACGTCGGCCATGAACAGCAGCGGGATCAGCACCGCGATCAGCGACAGGGTCAGCGAGATCAGGGTGAAGCCGATCTGCCGGGCGCCCTTCAGTGCCGCCTGCATCGGCGTGGCCCCGCGCTCCAGGTGGCGGGCGATGTTTTCCAGCATCACGATCGCATCGTCGACCACGAAGCCGGTGGCGATGGTGAGTGCCATCAGGGTGAGGTTGTTGAGTGAGAACCCCGCCAGCAGCATCACCCCGAAGGTGCCCACCAGCGACAGCGGCACCGCGATGCTGGGAATGATCGTGGCCGGAATGTTGCGCAGGAACACGAAGGTGACCATCACCACCAGCGCGATGGCGATCAGCAGTTCGTGCTGGACGCCGCGGATGGAAGCGCGGATCGATTCGGTACGGTCGCTCAGCACCGCCACGTCCACGCCCTTGGGCAGCGATGCCTGCAGCTGCGGCAGCAGCGCCCGCACCTGGTCCACCACGGCGATCACGTTGGCACCGGGCTGGCGCTGGATGTTGATCAGCACCGCCGGCGTGGTGCCCGACCACGCGGCCAGCTGGCGGTTTTCCGCACCGTCTTCGATCGTGGCCACGTCGCCCAGGCGCAGCGGCGCGCCGTCCTTGTAGGCCAGGATCAGCGCCTGGTACTCGGCCACCGAGCGCATCTGGTCGTTGGCATCGAGCATGATCGCGCGGGTGGGGCCGTCGAAGCTGCCCTTGGGCATGTTGACGTTGGCCGCGCCGATCGCGGTGCGGATGCTGGCCATGCTCAGCCCGTTGGCGGCCAGCGCCGACGGGTTCACCTGGATGCGCACCGCCGGGCGCTGCCCGCCGGCCAGGCTGACCAGGCCCACGCCCGGCAGCTGCGACAGGCGCTGGGCCATGCGCGTATCCACCAGGTCGTGCACCTGCGGCAGCGACAGCCCCTGCGAGGTCACCGCCAGGGTCAGGATCGGGGTGTCGGCCGGGTTCACCTTGCGGTACACCGGCGGCACCGGCAGGTCGTCGGGCAGGAAGCTGTCGGCGGCGTTGATGGCGGCCTGCACTTCCTGCTCGGCCACGCCCAGGGCGACCTCCAGCGAGAACTGCAGGGTGATCACCGAGGCGCCGCCCGAGCTGGTGGAGGACATCTGCTTCAGCCCGGGAATCTGGCCGAGCTGGCGCTCCAGCGGCGCGGTCACCGCACTGGTGGTCACCCCCGGGCTGGCGCCGGGATACAGCGTGGTGACCTGGATGATCGGGTAGTCCACCTGCGGCAGCGCCGCCACCGGCAGCAGCCGGTAGGCC
>NZ_QAIW01000378.1:13980-15168 GCF_003061285.1 Stenotrophomonas sp. HMWF003
CAGCAGCGCCACCATCAGCAGCGTGGTGGCGACCGGGCGCTCGATGAAGGGCCGCGAGAGGTTCATGCGCCGGTCCGCGGCGCGTCCACCTGTGTTGCCGGCGTGGGCACCACCTCTACCGGCGCACCTTCGCGCAGGCCGTCGATGCCTTCCACCACCACCCGCTCGCCGGCCTTGAGTCCTTCGCGCACCGAGACGCGCTCGCCATCAGCCGGGCCCAGCACCACGTTGCGCAGATGCGAGGTGTTGTCCGGGGCAATCACGTACACATAGCTGCCCTTGCTGCCGAACTGCACGGCGGCGTTGGGAATCACCACCGCATCGGCACTGCTCACCTGCAGACGGATGTTGACGAACTGGTTGGGGAACAGCGCCTCGTCGGCATTGGCGAACTGCGCGCGCAGCTTCAGCGTGCCGGTGGCGGTGTCGATGCGGTTGTCCAGGCTGGACAGCACGCCGCTGCCGAGCGCCTGGCGCTCTTCGCGATCCCATGCTTCCACCGTGAGGTCGGGCGTGGCGCGCACGGCGGCCACCACCGCTGGCAGGTCCGGCTCGGGCACGGTGAAGAGCACGCTGATCGGCGTGGTCTGGGTGATGGTGGCCAGCGGCTCGGTATCGCCACTGCGCACCAGGTTGCCCACGTCCACGTTGCGCAGGCCCATGCGCCCGGCCACCGGCGCGGTGATGCGGGTGTACTGCAGCTGCAGGCGGGTTTCATCCACCGCGGCCTGGTCGGTCTGGCGACGGCCCTGCAGCTGGCGCACCTTGCTCTGCTGGTCGCTCAGGTCCTGGGCAGAGACGAAGTGCTTGGCCTGCAGTTCGCTGTAGCGCTTGAGCTGGGTCTGCGCGTTGTCCAGTTCGGCCAGGTTCTGCTGCTGGGTGCCCAGCGCACGCGCCAATGCCACCTGGTAAGGACGCGGATCGATCTCGGCGATCAGGTCACCGGCCTTGACGTGCTCGCCCTCGCGGAACGACAGCCGCAGCAGTTCGCCGTCCACGCGGCTGCGCAGGCTCACCGTATGCAACGGCGTGACCGTGCCCAGCGCCTTCAGCCGCACCACCAGGTCTTCGCGCACCACGGTGGCCACGCGCACCGGCGTGGCGGTGCTCGCGGGGGCGGCTTCGGCGGCCGGCGCGGGCGTCAACACGCGCCAGGCGATCACGGCGGCGGCAAGCACGGCTACGACC
>NZ_QAIW01000378.1:15181-25587 GCF_003061285.1 Stenotrophomonas sp. HMWF003
CAGGCGATCACGGCGGCGGCAAGCACGGCTACGACCAACAGCGGTTTGAACAGACGACGGGAACGCGAGGGGAGCGGGGCAGACATGGGGCATCCTGCGCGTGCGCCACACGGCGAACGCGTCCATGGTTTACCGGCCCGTGGGGGCAGGCGAGGCGAAGTGGGGTTGTCTGGCGGGGCCGCTGGTCGAATGCCGCAGCGTGGCTGGATACCGACCCGGGAGGGGCGGGGGCGTCATGGTACCGCGTGTGGGTGCCTGCACTCACATGACCTTGGTCATGGAGCGGGGACGGTCGGGTGCTACCGGTGCATTGAACGGTCCGTTCAATGCACCTCGTCGCGGTAGACGAACTTGGGCATTTCCCATTTGAAGTGGATCGCCAGCAGGCGCAGCAGGAAGCCGCCGCCCAAACACCACAGCGTGGCCGCGTTGATCGACACGCCCAGCTCCAGCAGGCCCAGGTAGGCCGCGCCGGTGAACAGCGTGATCACCGCATACAGTTCCTTCTGGAAGATCAGCGGCACCTCGTTGCACAGCACGTCGCGCAGCACGCCACCGAAGGCGCCGGTCAACATGCCCGAGATCAGCACGATCGGCGCGGCGTGGCCGGCATCGCGCGCCACCGCGCAGCCGATCAGGGTGAAACAGATCAGCCCCAGCCCATCCAGCACCAGGAAGGTGCGGCGGAAGTGGTGCATCCAGCGCGCCACCCAGGTGGCGATCAACGCCGCGCAGATGGTGAAGCCCAGGTACTCGGGGTGCTTCACCCAGCCCAGCGGGTAGTGGCCCAGCACGATGTCGCGCAGCGAACCACCGCCCAGTGCGGTGACGCAGGCGATGATGACCACGCCGAACAGGTCCATGCGCCGCCGTCCGGCGGACAGCGCGCCGGTCATGGCTTCGGCGGAAATGGCGATGAGGTAGATCAGGGAGAGCAGCATGGGGGAGGCTCCGGGCACGTCAGGCGGGGACGGAAGCACGCACATCGCACGCCAGCGCGGGGCACTGTCGTGAGGGTGGGATTCCGTTGCCGCTCCCGCTGTCCTTTTGCCTGAGAGTTCGGTGGCCAAGGCCACGTGCCCCTTCGGCGGGTCATTGAAGACCTCTCTCCAGATCGGCGTGCTGGATGCATGGTTGGTGGCGTTCCGAGCCACCGGCCTGAGCGATTATGGGAGCCTGCGCCTTCGGCGGGTGCCAGCGTGGCACCTCTCTCCTGCATCCGGGGCGGATTCTAGCAGCCGCCGGGCGCTCTCCGGTGGATAATCCCGGTATGCCCGCTGAACCCGCCCCCTGGTACGTGTACCTGCTGGAATGCCGCAACGGCAGTTACTACGCCGGCATCAGCAACGATGTGGACGCCCGCTTCCAGGCCCATCTGGCCGGCAAGGGCGCCAAGTACACCCGCGCCCACCCGCCGGTGAAGCTGCTGGCCATGCGCGCCTACCCGGACCGGGCAACCGCCTCCAAGGCCGAATGGCAGCTCAAGCGCCAGCCACGGGCGCGCAAGCTGGCGTGGCTGCAGGCCACCCCGTAGCGCCGGACTCTGCCCGGCTGCGCGTGGCGCTGGCTCGCCGTCACGGCGTAGGCCACAATCAGCCGACCACAGGGAGGGAACCAGGATGTTCGATCTCCAACGAAAGCCGCTGTCACGACCGCGCATGGCGTGGCTCCTGTCGTTCCCCGCGCTGCTGTTCGGCCTGGTGATTGCCGCGCCTGCATCGGCGGCCAAGCCCGTGAACGCATTGCGTCATGGCGACATCGCCCCGGCCGATTCCTTCCGTGCCGCCTACGCTCCCGATGCCATAGCAGCCGCGCGCATCCCGCTCGACCCGGCCAACGTGCCCGCCAGCCTTCGTGGCCTGGTGCCGCTGGCCGAATACTGGGGCATCGGCGACGACGTCCTCCGCGAGATGCTGCAGGAGGCGGAAAGCCCGGCGAAGAAGAAGGCGCTGGCCGATGCGGTCAACCCGCACAATGCGGCGATCACGGCCTGGTTGGACAGTTGGGCGCAGGGCGAGCCAATGAGCGACGAGGCGGCCGCCTTCATGTACATGCAGCAGGGCCTGGACGAGATGGGGCTGTTCCAGACGCGCTGATCCTCCTCTCTCTACCGGATGAACCCCTGCGATGACCCCGCTTGCCCTGCTGCTCGCCCTTGCCGGCGCTACTCCATCGGCCGCCCCCGCCATCGATCCCGCCACGCGTGCCGCGATCGAAGCCACCTGCCTGGACTACGTGGACGGCCAGCTCGAGGGCGACCCGGCCCGCGTGGCGCGTTCGCTGCACCCGGACCTGGCCAAGCGCGCGATCCTCGGCGACACCCCGGATGAGCGCCTTGGCCTGCGCCGGATGTCGAAGGAAGAGCTGGTGGAACTCACCCGGCAGGGCGCGTTGAAAACCCCGAAGGCGCAGTGGAACCGCAGCTGCAAGGTGCTTGATGTCACCGGCAACGCCGCCTCGGTTCGGTTGGAAACGCCGTGGTTCGTGGACTACTTCCACATGGGCCGGTTCGGGGAGCGCTGGGTCATCGTCAATGCGCTGTGGTACAGCAAGCCGAAAGCGGCGGCGAAGTGACGACCACGCACGGCGACAGCGAGGCGGGGTATCGGTTCGGGCCGAGCGAGGTCGATGCCGTGCTGCGTGCACGGCCAGAGAAGCGCTACGCCTATTTCGTCAAGCGCGTGGCCGACTGGGAAGAAGTATGGGGATTGCGCAACGCCGATGGCTGGGTGATGTCGGCCACCGATGCGGGCCAACAGGTGGCACCGTTCTGGCCGTTCCGCGCGTTTGCCGAACGAGCGGCGGTGGGCAGCTGGTCGAACACGTGGCCGGAAAGGATTGCGCTGCACGCTTTCCTCGACCGCTGGCTGCCCGGCCTTGCCGGTGACGGTCGGCGGGTCTGTGTGCTGCCTGACGAACACGGCCAGGGCGCGACCGTCGCGCCTGCCACGCTGAAGGCCGATATCGAAGACGAGCGGGAAAAAATTGAATAGCACAGACAAGGACGCCACATGACCGACACAACCGCACAACGACAGGCGCAGGCACTGGCCGCCATCCAGCAGGCCGTGGGCACCGAAGCCGGGGAAGACGGCGTGGATATTTTTGCCGACCACCACCGCGACGAGCTGCCGGCCAGCTATTGGCAGCAGCACCTCGGCGACGTTGCGCCGACGTCGGCGGCCATCATCGGCCTGCTGGAATTCAAGTCGGCCTGGGGCGAAAACGAGATCGAGTATTTCGATTTCACCTTGCCCGGCGACGTCACGAACTACGTGGTGTCGGTGCACTTCGATGAGGCCTGCGAGATCGACGCGATCGCGATGGAAAGCTGATGGCGCCCGCGCAGAAGGCCGCCGTGTCCGTTGTGATGCTGTTGGTGTTCATCGGCTGCCTGCCCGGCATCTGCTACCTGCTCGGCCTGGCCAGCATCCAGGGGCGGCCGCAGCCGGTGGTCGCGGTTGGCGGGGACCGCACGGCATGCGCGGTCCCGGCGCGTCATCAGAAAGACGGCATCGATCCGTGGCGTTACGCGACCGCGCTCTGGATGCCCGGCACCGTGCACCTGTCGCCGGTACAGCGCGATGCGGCGACGATAGCTGCCGGGTACCTGTTGGGCCGGCCTCGCACCGGCGTGGCCAGGTGGCATCTGGCCAATGCGGCGTTGACCGTCTGGATCACCCGGCACTGGACCGTCGAGCAGATCGTCGATGCTGCCGGTGGCGGTGTGCCGTGCCAGACACGATCAACGCGGTCTGACAGGTACGGCTGAACCATCGAAAGATCCTGCACCGGACCCCTACCGCGCGCGCCACGGTAACGCTAAGCTTGGCCGGCCCCCGAGGGGCACACCAGGAGAAAGGGACAAGGACATGCCCGCCATGGGCACGTGATCACCGCCGTGACACCCGGACCCGCGCGCCGCGGTCCACCCTGCCGTACCCACCCATCTTTTTGATACGTCGTGCTGCCGGCTTGCTGCGGGCGGTGCGCGCGTACACGACCGCCAGCGCAGTCCAGCTGCCGGCGGCTCACCCATCACCACAGGAAACCGCGTCCCATGTCCTTGAGCATCCACGACATACATGCCCAGCTGACCCAGCGCTACGCCGACGACGACGGCGTGCGCGTGGAACTGATCGAAGGCCTGACCCCGGCGGTCATGGTGGAGCTGGAAGAGTACGGCGACCTGGACATCATCGTGGCCAGTTCGGGCGAGCAGATCGTGGTGTCCACCATTCTGGTGCCGGCCAGCCAGGTCAAGGACGTGGCCGGGCTCAATGCCGCCTGCATGCGCCTGAACCCGATCAACCCGCTGTCCAACCTGGGTATCACCACCGACGCCAACGGCGTTGAGAACTACGTGGTGTTCGGCGAACTGTCGACCCGCTCGGGCATCGACGCGATCGACGAAGAGATCCAGGCGCTGGCCGCCAACACCATCGACGCAGTCGAAGCACTGCGCCCTTACTTCGACTGAGGCCTGACCCGATGAGCATTTTTGGAAAGCTGGTGACCCTGTTCCGCGGCACCGCACACGAGGCCGGCGAGAAGATCGTCGACGCCAAGGCCCTGACCATCCTGGACCAGGAGATCCGCGACGCCGCCACCCAACTGGACCGGTCCAAGGTCGACCTGGCCAGGTTGATGGGCCAGTCCAAGCTGAGCGAGAACGAGATCGGCGCGCGCGACCGCAAGATCGCCGAGTACAGCCGCTACATCGAAGGCGCGCTGGCCAAGGGCGATGAAGCGCTGGCCCTGCAGGTGGCGGAAAAGATGGCACCGCTGGAGACCGAACAGAATGCTGCCCGCGAGTCCAAGGGGCACCTGGACCAGAGCATCGCCACCCTGCGCGCTACCGTGTCCAAGACCGAGTCGCGCCTGAAGCAGATGCGCGCCCAGGTCGACCAGGTCAAGGCCACCGACACCGTGCAGCGTGCCCAGGCGGCCATCGCCGCGCGCCACTCCGGCACCAACAGCAAGATGTCTTCGGCGCTGGGCTCGCTGGAACGGATCAAGGCCCGCCAGGCCCAGCAGGGCGCGCAGATGCTGGCGGCCGAAGAGCTGGAAACCGATGCCGGCGATGGCGACCTCAACCGCAAGCTGGCCGCCGCCGGACTGCTGGAGGATTCGTCCAGTGCCGCGGCGGTGCTGGCCCGTTTCAAGCAGCCCAGGCAGCTGCCGCAGCAGAGCGCTGGCCTGCTGCCGGGCACCGTGCCGGTCGCCGATGGCGATGTGCTGGTCGGGGTGATCACCCCGCGCGACAGCCACAACTGAACAACGGAGGCAGGCCATGTTCCTGATCCAGCGGCTGGCCAGTTCGTTCCGCCTGCACATCCGCCGGGTCAGCTGGCCGGTGCTGCTGGCGGTGCTGCTGCTGCACATGCTGGCCAGCTGGTGCCTGCTGGCCCTGGCCGGCGAGGAAAAGCTCAGCGACTGGCATGCCTTCCTGTATTTCTACGTCACCACCGCCACCACCATCGGCTACGGCGATCTGTCGCCCGGCTCCACCGCCGGGCGCTACATCACCGCACTGCTGGTGATGCCGCTGGCGGTGGCCACCTTCGCCGCAACGCTGGCCAAGCTGAGCGGTGCGTTGCTGGCATTCTGGAAGAGGCACCACATGGGAAAGATGGCCTACGACATGGCCGGCCACAGCGTGCTGGTGGGCTGGCGCGGCGCGGAGTCCGCGCGCCTGGTCGAACTGTTGCTCACCGATACCACCACCGATGACGAAGGCATCGTGATCGTCGCCGCTGGTCTGGCCGAACACCCGTACCCGAACAACGGGCTGGTGCGGTACATCGACGTGCCCAGCTATGCCGATCCCGGCGTGTACGGGCGTGCCTCGCTGGCCACGGCGGGCCGGGTGCTGGTGTATTGCCCCAACGATGACCAGGCCATCGCCGCCACCATGGCGGTAGGCTCGTTGTCGCTGGTGTGCCCGGTGGTGGCCTACTTCGAATCCGCGCCGCCGGCGCGGCTGGTGCTGACCCACTACCCGGCCATTGAAGTGACCCGGCCGCTCACCGCCGACATCATGGCCCGTGCCGCACAGGATCCGGGTACCTCTGCACTGACCATGGACATGCTGTGCGCGGGCGACGTGGGCATGACCCAGTTCAGCGTGACCGTACCCGACGGCGCACCGTCGGACTATGCCGCCCTGATCGACGCATTCCGCTCCCAGCGCGCCAATCTGCTTGGCTACTGCCCCAAGGGCGGCAGCCCGACGCTCAATCCCCCCGAGTCGACCCGCGTACAGCCCGGCGACATCCTTTATTACCTGCGCAATACGCGCCTGGATGCCGCGCGTGTACTGAGCGCGGCGGCCCAGCATCGGGCAACCGCGACCGCATGAGCCTGTTCAACAAACTGTTCGGCAGCCCCGCGCTGCCGCCGGCGCCCGCCAGCGCCTTCCGCTTTCCGTTGCCGCTGGGCGTGCGCATCGGTGCCCACATCACCTTCGACCGCACCATGTACCAGGTGGCGCCCGGCGCGATGCTGGGCGAACTGCCCGAGGGTTACCAGGGCATCCCCTGCATCGGCCAGATCGATCTGGGTGACGGCACGGTCCAGCACCGCTGCTACGTCGATGATGATGCCTACCTGATGGTGCAGACCGTGGGCGGTGATGTGGACGGGCTGATGGCGTTCTGTTTCGCCGAGACCGTCAACCCGCCGAACAAGCACGCCTTCCAGGCCTTCATCCTGGAACATGCCCACCTGGGCGCGGCGGAGATCGACTACGCCGGCAAGCGCTGGCAGCGGCAGATCAATACGACGGCCGCCGGGCGGATTCCGCCGATGGTGTTCGACGAAACGCTTTACCGCTACACGCCTGCACGCCAGGACGGCGACCTGACCCACTACGCCATGATGTACCAGCGGCACGTGCCTGAACTGGCGCGCGATGAATTCCTGCTGGTCACTGCCGAAGACAGCGGTCCCACCGAGTTCTGCATCACCTATGCGGTGGGCGTGGACCTGGGTACTGAAGATTTCCAGATCACCTGATACGCCTGTCGCGGCCATCGCCGCACCTTACCCCTACCCAACCCGCAAGGACACGCTCGCATGCAGTACGTCATCAATGGACACTCCTTCCTCGCCTTCTGCGCCTTCGCCGGCGTTGGCCTGCTGATTCTGCTGCTGGCCATCACGGTGGTCACGCTGGTGACCCCGCACAAGGAAATCACCCTGATCCGCGCCGGCAACAAGGCCGCGGGCGTTGGCATGGCCGGCGCGATGATCGGTCTGGCGCTGCCGCTCAATGCGGTGATCAGCAATTCGGTATCGCTGCTGGACGCGGCCATCTGGGGTGGCATCGCGGCCGTCATGCAGCTGGTGGCCTTCGGCATCTCCCGCGCGATCATCACCCGTCGCGGTCCGGACCAGATCGATGCCGGCAACGAAGCGGCCGGCTGGTTCTCCGCGGGCGTGGCCATTGCGGTGGGCCTGGTCAATTCCGCCGCGATGGTCCCGTAAGGAGACGCCAATGAAGAAGCGTTCCTCCAATCTGCGCCTGACCCTGATGGTGGCTGCCGCCCCGGCGGTGTTGCTGCTCAGCGGCTGCGAAGAGCCGGCCAACACTGGCCTGGTCCTGCAGACCGAATCGCAGTGCGATTTCCAGACCGACGTGCCCAAGGACGAGTGCCACGCCGCTTACCAGAAGGCCCTGGCCGACCACCAGCGCGTTGCCCCGCAGTTCGCCGACCGCGCCCAGTGCAACGACCAGTTCGGTGGCTGCACCGAAGTGCGCGACGCGCAGGGCGCGTCCAGCTGGGTACCGCCGATGACCGGGTTCCTGCTCGGCTACGCGGCCAGCAGCCTGGTCTCCGGTGCATCGCGCACGGACTGCCAACGCTATCCCGACGCACAGGGCTGCCGCAGCGGCAGCAGCAGTGGCAGTGGGGGTGGCGTGTACCGCAGGGTGGGGGGCAGTTCGCCGCTGTACCGCGATTACCGCAGCGGTGAATACCGCCGCCCGAATGGCGAGGCCACCACCGATCGCGCCGGCCGCGTGTACGGCGATGCGGGCAATACCAACGTGCCGGCGCGGGCGGTGAGCGTGTCGCGCGCGGGCTTTGGCTCGTCGTCGGCTGCCCGCAGCAGCTTCAGCAGTTCGCGCAGCAACTACAGCGGCGGCCGCAGCTACGGCGGTTGAGCGATGCTTCTCCGCGCCCCTGCACGTGCCGGGGCGCGTCCTTTCCGCTGTCCGCAGGGCTGCACGTCGTGAAACGAATCCTGATTGACGAGCGCCCTGACTGGCGCGACCAGGCCGAAGGCCTGGGCTTCCATTTCCACACCATCGACGGCGAGCGCTACTGGGACGAAACGGCGTACTACCAATTCTCGCTCGCGCAGATTGAAGAGGACATCGAGGCGCCCACCGAGGCACTGCACGACATGGCGCTGGAACTGGTGTCCGAGGTGGTCGAATCGGAGGCCCTGCTGACCCGGCTCAACATCGCGCCGCAGTACTGGGACTGGATCGCCACGTCCTGGCGCCAGCGCGATCCGCACCTGTATGCGCGCATGGACCTGAGCTATGCGGGCACCGGCCCGGCCAAGCTGCTGGAGCTGCAGTACGACACCCCCACATCGCTGTACGAAGGCGCCTATTTCCAATGGCTGTGGCTGGAAGACCAGATCCGGGCCGGGCAGTTGCCGGGCCATGCGGACCAGTACAACAGCATCCAGGAGAAGCTGCTTGAAGCGCTGGCCACGCTGGCCCAGCACCGTCTGATCGGGTCGGCCCTGCATGTCTCGGCGGTGCGCGACTCCGAGGAAGACCGCGCCACCGTGCGCTACCTGCGCGACTGCGCGCACCAGGTGGGCATCACCACGCGTGAGGTGGTGATCGAAGATATCGGGGTATCGGGCGAGGGCTGGTTCACCGACGACGAAGACAACGTGATCCAGACGTTGTTCAAGCTCTATCCCCTCGAATTCATGATGGAAGAGCGCTTCGGACCGGCGCTGACCACGCGGCGCATGCAGCTGATCGAACCGGCCTGGAAGGCGGTGCTCAGCAACAAGGGCGTGCTGGCCCTGCTATGGGAGCGCCATGCCGGGCATCCGAACCTGCTGCCCGCACATTTCGCCGACGCCGGCGCTGTCCCGGCAGCGGGTTGGGTCCGCAAGCCGCTGCTGTCGCGTGAGGGCGCCAACATCCGTATTGCGCTGCCCGACGGCACCACGCTGGAAACCGACGGTCCCTACGACGACGGTCCGGCGATCATGCAGGCCTACCACCCGTTGCCGTGCTTCGAGGGCAATTACCCGCTGATCGGTTCCTGGGTGATCGGCGATACCGCCGCCGGGATCGGCATCCGCGAAGATGCCACGCTGATCACGCAGAACACCTCGCGCTTCGTCCCGCACGCCATCCTCTGAGCACGCCGCGACCTAATGCGGCGGCAGCACGAACACCAGCAGCACGCACGCCACCAGGATAGCCACCAGGACCCAGCGCAATCCCTCCGCTGACAGCACGCCGAACAGGCGCAGTGCACGGGCAGCGAAGTGGTGCCCGCAGTTCGGACACCGCACCTGCATCTGCACGTGGCGCGGGGTGATCGCGTTGAAGAACATCGGCACACCGCTGCGCACCAATGCCTTTCGGCTGTCGAACACGGCCGCGCAACGCGGACAGGTTTCGCGGTTGCTCATGGCGTGGGCGGCGGCGGAGTGTCGCCGGGCAGCTTCGGCCTGCGGTCCTCGCGATCATCCCCGAAGATGATCCGCGCGCTGCGCTGGTAGCTCCAGTACGCCACCGCCCAGTTGAGCAGCACCACGATGCGGTTGCGGAAGCCGATCAGGAAGAACACGTGCGCGGCCAGCCAGAACCACCAGGCCAGCACGCCGGACAACTGCAGCCTGCCCAGGTGCACGATGGCCGCCATGCGCCCGATCGTGGCCAGGTTGCCGAAGTCCTGGTACTTGAACGGACCCGGCGCCGGTGTGTTGTCCAGCCGCGCGCGGATGATCGCCGCCACGTGCTTGCCCATCTGCTTGGCGGCCGGGGCAACGCCGGGCACCGGACGGCCGTCGGCCTGGCTGAGCGCGGCCAGGTCGCCGGCGACGAAGATTTCCGGGTGGCCCTCGATGGTCAGGTCGGGCTGGACTGGCACGCGGCCGGCGCGGTCCAGTGGCACCGCCAGCGTGCGTGCCAGCGGCGAGGCGGCCACGCCGGCGGCCCACACCACGGTGCGCGCCGGCACGAACTGGTCGCCCAGCTGGAAGCCGTCGCCGTTGATGTCGCTCACCGGCGTACCGGTCAGCACTTCCACGCCCAGCTTTTCCAGTGGGCGGCGCGCCTTCAGCGACAGCACCTCGGGGAAGGTCGACAGCACCCGCGGGCCGGCTTCCACCAGGCGCACCTTGGCGCTGGCCGGATCGAT
>NZ_QAIW01000378.1:25600-26170 GCF_003061285.1 Stenotrophomonas sp. HMWF003
GGCGGGATCGGGCTCGGCCTCGGCGCGCTCGAAGGCCAGCAGCAGCTTGCGGCGCAGCGCGATGGCATCGTCCAGGGTTTTCAGCCCGGGCGCATCGGCGGCCCATTCGTCGTGGCCGAAGTAGGCGTGGGTGGCGCCGGTGCACAGCATCAGCGTGTCGTAGCCCAGGTGGCTGCCATCGGCCAGGGTGATCTGCCGGGTCTGCTTGTCGATCGAGGTCACTTCGCCCAGGCGCACTTCCACGTTGCGCTGGTCGCCCAGGATGTGGCGCAGCGGCGCGGCGATATCCGGCGCCGACAGCCCGGCAGTGGCCACCTGGTACAGCAGCGGCTGGAACAGATGGTGGTTGCGACGGTCTACCAGGGTGATGCGCACGCGCGCGCTGGCCAATGCCCGGGTGGCCCAGAGGCCGGCGAAGCCTCCACCGATGATCACCAGGTGGGGCAGGGTATCGCGGGTCATGCAAGGACTCCTTGGCGGGGGCCGGCCGTCCGGCCCATGGGTTCATGGTCGACGCGGCATATCGTCGCACGTGAAGCACGATGTTCACGCCGATGACAGATACTGGGT
>NZ_QAIW01000378.1:26180-29830 GCF_003061285.1 Stenotrophomonas sp. HMWF003
ATACTGGGTTCAGGGGCCGTCGCGCTGGCAGGCGGCCGTGGTCGCATCGCTCTGGAGGCTGACATGACCGAACCGGAAAAGCGCATCGCCCTGCTGATCGATGCCGACAACGCGCCGTCGTCGAAGATCGACGTGGTGCTGGCCGAGGTGGCGCGCTATGGCGTGGCCAACGTGCGTCGCGCCTACGGCAACTGGAAGAGCCCCGCGCTGAAAGGCTGGGAATCGGTGCTGCATGCCTATGCAATCCGGCCGATCCAGCAGTTCGCCTACAGCCGGGGCAAGAACGCCTCGGACATGGCGATGGTGATCGATGGCATGGACCTGCTGTACGCACGCAACCTGGATGGGTTTGCGATCGTCTCCAGCGATGCCGACTTCACCCCGCTGGTGATGCGCCTGCTTACCGACGGGGTCAAGGTGTACGGATTCGGCGAGAAGAAAACCCCCGAGCCGTTCGTCAATGCCTGCTCCAAGTTCACCTACCTGGAAGCGCTGGGACAGGACCTGGCGGCAGACCCGGAGGTCGAGCACGGCAACGAGGAAACCCGGCCGCGCAAGAGCGGCCCCGAGCTGCGCAGCGACACCCGCCTGGTGCAGATGCTGCGCAGTGCGGTGGCCTCGGCCGAAGCCGACGATGGCTGGTCGCACCTGGGCCCGGTGGGCAGCCAGATCGGCAACCAGGCCTCGTTCGATTCGCGCAACTACGGCTACGGCAAGCTCAGCGAACTGCTGGCCGCCACCGGCTTGTTCGAGATGAAGAAGGACGGCAAATCCACCTATGTCCGCGCGCTGCCAAAGAAGGGCGCGGCCAAGGCGGCCAAGTAAGGCAGGGCGGGGTGCCGGTCAGCGGATGGCCTGCACCACCGACAGCGTGCGCGCATCGGACTGCTGGTAGCCGTCGATGAAACCGCGGCCAACATCCTGCAGCGTGCCGAACGACATCAGGACCAGCGCGGCGGCCAGCATCAGGTTGCGATGATGGCGGCGGTAGCCCACGACCAGCAGCACGATACCCAGGCACAACAGACTGATTTCGAGGATCTGCGCAAACATTGCATTTCGTCCATGAGGTGACGGCCAGGGCGCCGACCGGCGTATCGTAGCGCCACCGCGCGGCGCTGTGGCGCCGCTTCTGTCCGAACCGGGAAACCAACCATGCTGAAGATCTGGGGCCGCCACAATTCGAGCAACGTGCGCAAAGTCCTCTGGTGTGCCGAGGAAATCGCCGTGCCCTACGAGTCGATCCAGGTCGGCGGTGCCTTCGGCGGCACGCAGTCGCCGGAATACCGGGCGATGAACCCCAACGGCCTGGTCCCGTTGATCGAAGACCATGGCCTGCCGCTGTGGGAATCCAACACCATCGTGCGTTACCTGGCCGCGCGTTACGCGCTGGGCACGCTGTACCCCGAAGACGTGGTGGCACGCGCGCAGTCGGAGAAGTGGATGGACTGGACCACCTCCGCGTTCTCGGGCGTGTTCCGCGACCTGTTCTGGGGCACCCTGCGCACCGCGCCGGCCGACCGCGATGAAGCGCGTATCGCCACCGCGCTGGTGCGCTCGGGCGAGCTGCTGACCATGGCCGACGATGCGCTGTCGCGGCAGCCGTGGTTGTCCGGCGACGACTTCGCCATGGGCGATATCCCGCTGGGCGCCTTCATTTATGCCTGGTTCGAAATGCCGATCCAGCGCCCGCAGTTGCCGCACCTGGCGGCCTGGTACGAGCGCCTCAAGCAGCGCCCCGCGTACCAGCGCGGCGTCATGACCGCGTTGACCTGACGCGCCGTGCCGACCAACGGTCGGCAGTGGTACGTGCCATGTGCGGACCGTGGGTCCGCACATGGCCCTAGTACAGGTCCGTCGGATCCACATCCAGCGACCAGCGCACCTTGCGTGCCTGCGGCAGCGCGTGGATCTGCGGGGTGATCAGGTCCAGCACGCCGTGCAGCGGCCGGCGGGCCGGCGCGGACAGCAACAACTGCGTGCGCTGGTACCCGGCGCGGCGCGGCATCGGTGCCGGCATCGGGCCGTAACGTTCCACCGCGGCATCGTCGGGAATCAGCCCGCGCACCGCGCTGAGCATCGCGTTGGCATGCTCCACCTGCTGCGACTCGGCGCGCAGCAGCGCCAGGTGCGCGAACGGTGGAAAGCCGGCCGCCTCGCGCTGCTGCAACTCGGCGTCGGCGAAGGCGTGGTAACCGCCATTGACCAGCGTCTCCAGCAACGGGTGCCCGGGGTGGTGGGTCTGCAGCCATACCTCGCCCGGATCGGTGGCGCGCCCGGCGCGCCCGGCCACCTGGATCAACTGCTGGGCCAGCTTCTCGCTGGCGCGGAAATCGGCCGAGAACAGGCCCTCATCGATACCCACCACCACCACCAGCGTCAGCTTCGGCAGGTCGTGGCCCTTGGCCAGGATCTGCGTGCCGACCAGGATCCCGGCCCGGTCGCCCAGCGTGGCAAGCTGGGTTTCCAGTGCATCGCGGCGGCTGGTGGTGCCGCGGTCGATGCGGATCACCGGGTAATCGGCGAACGCCTCGACCAGGTGTTCTTCCAGCCGCTCGGTGCCAATGCCCTGCGGCTGCAGCGCCAGGCTGCCGCAATCGGGGCAGGCCAATGGCGCGGACTGGCGCGCGCCGCAATGGTGGCACTGCAGGCGGCGGCCGCCGGCGTGCACGGTCATCGGCGCATCGCAGCGCTGGCACGGCGCGGTCCAGCCGCAGTCGTGGCACAGCAGTACCGGCGCATACCCGCGGCGGTTCTTGAACACCAGCACCTGGTGGCCGGCCTGCAGGTGCTCGGCAATGCCCTGCAGCACCTCCGGCGACAGCCCATCGCGCAGCGGCCGCTTGCGCACGTCCAGCACGCGCACCCGGGGCGGGCGTGCATCGCCGGCGCGCACTTTCAGGCGCAGGTGGGTGTAACGGCCGGCCTGCGCGTTGTGCAGCGATTCCAGCGACGGCGTGGCACTGCCCAGCACTACCGGCACGTCCAGGGCCTTGGCCCGCACCAGGGCGAAATCGCGCGCGTGGTAGCGGATGCCATCCTGCTGCTTGTAGCTGCCGTCGTGTTCTTCATCCACCACGATCAGCCCGGCGTTGGGCAACGGGGTGAAGATCGCCGAGCGCGTGCCTACGATCACCTGCGCTTCGCCACGTGATGCGGCAGCCCACACGCGTGCGCGCTCGTTGTCGTTCAGGCCCGAATGCAGCACGTGTACCGGAATGCCCAGGCGCGTGCGGAAGCGCGACAGCGTCTGCGGGGTCAGGCCGATTTCCGGCACCAGCACCAGCGCCTGCCGGCCGCGCGCCAGGCAGTCCACGATGGCCTGCAGGTACACCTCGGTCTTGCCGCTGCCGGTGACCCCGTCCAGCAGGTAGGCACCGAAGCCGGTCGCGCTGGTGATCGCGGCGATCGCGGCCGCCTGCTCGGGGTTGGGCGGTGGGCCGGCGCTGGCCTGCGCAACCGGCACCTGATGGTCCAGCGCGATCCGCTCGACCACGCCGCGCTTGGCCAGGGCGCGGGCGGCGCTGCGCCAGTCGTCCATGCGTGCGTCCAGCACGTCTTCATCGACCACGCCCTCGGCCAGCAGCGCGCCCAACCGCTGCGGGCGGGTGCCGGCACGCAGCGGTTGGGCGCGCTGCTGGCCGAGGGCG
>NZ_QAIW01000379.1:0-7533 GCF_003061285.1 Stenotrophomonas sp. HMWF003
ACCCACGATGTTGCCGACCGTGCTGCCCACGCCCCCCACCACGTTGCCGAGGGTGTCGCTGACCCCGCCGACCACATTGCCGACGGTGTTGCTCACGCCGCCCACCACATTGCCCAGCGTGTTGCCGACGCCGCCGAGCAGATCGCTCACACCCCCCAGCAGCCCGCCCGATGCCGCGGTCGGCGACAGCGTCAGGGAACTGGTCTGGGCCACGGCCGCATTCGCATCGACCCGCTTCTGGTTGCGGTCGGCGGCCACGACGGCATGGGCCAGCGCATCCACCTTGACCCCGCCGGCGACGCCGGTGGCCAACGTGGAGGTGATGGCATCGTCGACCCCCTCACTGACCGTTTCAGTGCTGCCCAGCGCCACCGTCGCATCGGCCACCACGGTGGCCGCCAGCGTCGGCGCGGACACCGCCGCGACCGCGCCAACGTCGGCGTGAATGCCGGTGCGCGCTGCCACGGGCGTCGCGCTGTCCGGTGCGGCCACCTGCCGCGGCAGGGCCGCCTTGAGCTTGACGTCCACCGCCACGGCCGCCTGCGCCGGGGTGGTCGTTGCCGGCTTGCCCAGCCCCAGGTTGAGGTTGACGTTGGCCGCCGCGCTCAACGCCGGGGTGCTGTCGCCACTGCGCACCATCGCGGCCAGCGCCGCCTCGGCGTCCACCTTCACCGGCAGCGGCGCGTACTTGGCGGTCAGCGCATCCAGATCGCTGCGGGTCTGGCTTTCACCTGCCCATGCCGTTCCGCTGCACAGGGCCAGCGCCAGGCCCATCGACAGCATCGACAGCGGCACCTTCAGGTGCACCACCACCGGGCCGGCGACCAGACTGCCGCGCGAGGTGGCCACTTCCGAGACGACCACCAGGGCATTCAGCCGGTGGCTCCATACCAGTCGAAAGATACGGTTCATCAGGTATTCCCCCGTGTACGAACGATGTGGACTGCATCCATGCCTGTTGGCACTTGGATGTCATTACAGTCGCCACGTCGTTGCGGGGGCACTTCATTCCGGCAGCACCTGCGTGCGTTCCGGCAAGACAAGAACGAAAACCGGCAGTGGCATGCGCAATTCCGGCAGATTGCCGGAAACGTGCATTGCGGGGTCTACAGAAGGCGGCGGTGGCCGCGTGGTCAGGCCGGGCTGCCGATCTGCGCCGGCGCACGCATCAGCGTGTCGCGCGGCAGCTCACCGAATACCCGACGATAATTGTCGGCAAAACGGGACAGGTCCCACAGGCCGCAGCTCAAGGCCACCGCCTTCACCGACTTGCGGCTGGAGTCGGCCATGGACAGCCCGCGGCACGCCGCGCACAGCCGCAGCATGGACAGATACCGGTTCGGGGAAGTGCCGAACAGGTCTTCAAACGCATAGCGCAGTGCGCGCTCGCTGACCCCGGCCGCGTCGCAGATTTCATGCATGTAGATGTAGCGACGCAGGTTGAGCCGCATGAAATTTTCCGCACGCTGCGCGATCAGGTAGTGCGCCCGCCGCGCCCGGGTATTGGAGGGTCGGTCTTCGTTACCCGCCCCCAGCAAGGCCTGTATGTGGTCGTGCAGCAGCGATTCGACCGCGTCTGCGGCCAGTGCCGCGCCAGGGTCGGCAAGCGTGGCGTGCAGCCCCGCGTAACGCTCGAGCAGGCTGGAGCCGGCGCGCGAGACATCGGGATTGAACAGCGACAAGGCCTGTCCGGACGGCAGCGTGCTGCGCAGGCTCAGGGCGGTCAACTTGCGCTGCACGCGCTGCATGGGGGCCAGCAGCACGCTCATGCGCGTGCCCGCACTCAACGTGAACTCGCTGATGCCTTCGGGCAACACGGTCACCACCATGCCGGCACTGAGCGGAATGCCGTGGCACCAGCTCCGTGCCTCGTCGGTGGCGTGGATGAACCCCAGCAGGCACCAGTCCTGCGGCAGCATGAACCGGCCGCGGAAGTGGAACCCGCAGTGCGCGGCAAGGAACAGCGCTTCGTCATGCACCCGGGAATGCAGTGCCGCGCGCGGGCCATTGCCATCCAGCAGCACGGTTTCCAGGTCGCAGACGCGCAGCACCGCGCTCAGCGTGGCCAGGTCGTAGGACCGTAGCGCGCCGTGCTCGCCTGCCTTGCCGTCCACTGCACCATCCACCATGACAGTGATGTCCCCCGTTGGCCTGGATGCGGGCGGCCATTACTGCCACCCGTGCTACTTCCTGTTGCCGCCAATCAACGCCACACGGCGCCTGCACTTTCTGATCCGCGCGTTCGCGAAGGCCATGCCGCCTACATGAACAGTTTATCTTCGCGGGCGGATCGGATTACCTGCTGATTATCGATGCGCATTTTCGGCAAGTATGCATGAACTCGGCGCGCGGTAAAGCCGTCACCGGCAATCGCAGCGGGATGCGCACACAATGCCTGCAAAAGGCGCCCGTTGCGCCCAAATCGCGTCAAAAAACCGTCATCACCTGCGCTTCACTCTATAAACACACTACTTTCACTTTATAAACATTAAATGGTTGTCAAACAGCCGGACCGAATAACCGGAAAACAGTGCAGGCACTCAAGTTCGAACGGCGCCTGCCGTTTATGTGTATTGAAGGACTTTGTTGGCGCCGATCATTCCGGCAGGCATCACCCGGCAGCTCCGTGGCGGAAACCGGGAATGTACGACAGGGGGATACCTATGCAGACGCTCATTGCTACGTGGCTGTTCTCTTCCCCGCATGCGCAGGCGATCACGCCGCGCGCGTCGTTGCCGCCTGCTTACCGCCATCCGAACCCGGCCGCCCTGGACGCATCCAGGTAGGCCGGCGGCTGTTTCGGCAGCCGCCCCCTGCGCAGGGACCGCGCAGCTTACGGGATGGAACCGGCGGAGCCGGAACGCACCATCCACATGCAGGCAGTCCAATCGATTGAACGGAACAGGGAGTAGACCGTCATGAAAGCCTCAATCCGCACGTTTCTTGCTGAAGAAGATGGTGTCACCGCGCTCGAGTACGGCATCCTCGCCGCCGTGATCGCCGGCGTGCTGGTGGTTGCCGCGCGCACCGGCCTCAACGAGATGTTCACCACGCTGTTCGCCAAGCTCAAGTCGCTGGTCGACAGCGCCGGCGGCAGCGCCCCGACCACGCCCGGCTGAGCGTCGCTTCACCCGGATCCAGGATGACCGCAGGCCCGCGCCTGCGGCGACGCCAACGGTGTGCCCCGCACCCGTGTTCGATGCGCCATGGAGGAGCCCTCGGATGTCACTGCTGCCCGTACTGGCCGTGTTGTTGAGTGCACAGGTTGCCATCAGCGATCTGTACGCCCGGCGCGTGTCCAATCGCTGGTTGCTGTGCGTGGGCGTTACGGCCCTGGGCGGGTTGCTGTGGATGTGGGCGGTGCGCGGGGCACCGTTCCCCGGCATGCATCTGGCCGGCGCGGTGGTGGGGCTGGCAGCCCTGCTGCCGTTCTATGCGCTGGGCTGGATGGGTGCCGGGGACGTGAAGTATTTCGCGGTGCTGGGCCTGCTGCTGGGCATGCCGGCACTGCTGCCGATCTGGGTGGTGAGCAGCCTGCTGGCCGGTGCGCACGCGGTCTGCGTGCTGCTGGCGCCCGGCCTGCGCACGGCACTGCCGCTGCGCATGCAGTGGTTGCAGGTGCGTGCACAGGAACAGTGGCAGGCGCGCCCGTTCGTGCGCAAGATCCACGCATCACGCCAGGGCCGCGTCGGCATTCCCTATGCCGCGTACCTGGCGTTTGCCACCGTGGGTTTCATTGCCTGCGGCACTTACGGAGCATCGTCATGACCGCGCACGCACGGCGGCATCGCCAGCGCACACGGCAACGTGGCGTGGTAACCCTCGAATTCGCCTTCATGCTGATCCTCGGCGTGGTGCCGTTGCTGCTGTTGACCTACACCGGGGTGATGATCATGGCTGCCCAGCAGACACTGTCGCTGGCGTCGGCCGAAGGCGCGCGCGCCTCGCTGCGCTATGCCAGCCCCGCCGAACGCCGTGTGGCCGCCTGCCAGGCCGCGCAGCGCTCGATGCAGTGGCTGCTGAATTTCGCCGGACAACAGGCCAACTGCAGCAACGCGGGTGTCCCCCCGATCGTGGTGAGTGCACCTGCGCCCTGCGCGGGCCTGGCCAGCGCGCAGTGCATGCAGGTATCGGTCAGTTACGACTACCGCAGCAAGCCGTTCCTGCCCGGCACGGGCACCGTGTATGGCTGGCTGATGACCCAACCCATCCGCAGTACCGCCGTGGCCCAGCTCGAACTGGGCACACCGTGATGCGCCGCACCGACGCCGTGGAGGCTGTTGCATGCTCAAGCTGACCCGCATTGCCGCCGTGGCACTGATCGCCCTGGCCCTGCTGCTGGCGGTGGTGGCCTTCATGGTCAGTCGACGTGCCGCACCCACCGTGGTCAGTGCGCCACAGGTTGCGGGCCAGCCGCAGCGCTGGCCGGTCGTGGAGGCCGCGGGCGACCTGCCTGCGGGCCGACCAATAAGCGCCGCCGACCTGCGCATCGGCGATGCACCACAGGCACCGGTGGGCGGCTACGCCAGCATCGCCGAGGCCACCGGCGCGGTGCCCGTGCACCCCATTGCCGCGGGCACCGCACTCAACAGCGCCTTGATGGCACGCGGCTACGCACTGCGGCTCAATCCGGGTGAGCGCGCGCTTGCCGTACCGGTCGATGAGCTGGTGGCGGCAGGCAACCGGATCCTCCCGGGCGACTATGTCGACGTCTTCCTCAACCTGCGCGCCCCACCGGGCATGAATACCGACGGCCAGGCGCAGGCACGCCTGTTGTTGTCACGCATGCGGGTGCTCAGCTACGGCGCCGCCGACAGCGCACCTGGCCAGGCCGCGCCCACCGACACGGCCGGCGAGGCCAGCACCGACGCCCGCGCGCAGGACATCCAGGGCAGCGCATCGACCAGCAGCAGCTCCAGCAGCACCAGCACCAGCGCACCGGTGCGCAGTGCGGTGCTGGCGGTACCGGTCGCCGACGCCAACCGCCTGTTGCTGGGCGCGCAACAGGGTCGCCTGTTCCTGGCGCTGCGCAACCCGGCCGATGTTGGCCAACCCGATCAGGAACTGTTTGCCCAGCCTGGCGGCGTGCTGGATGCACGGCGCGAGCTGAGTCCGGAACAGCGGCTGGCGCTGCAGTCCCCCGAGAACGATGCCTATGCCGGCATCGACAGCGACGCACTGGCCGGCCGCAGCACCCGCAGCCCGGCCCGCGCGCCCGCGCCGGTACGCGCCAGTGCGCCGCGCCCGGCACCGCGCCTGGACCGCGGCGTTGAAATCATCCGCGGCGATGTTTCCTCCCACAGCGGCTCGCGTTGAGCCATGCCGAGACCCTCCATGACCCAACGCACTGCCCGCCTGCGCCGTACCCGCCACTGGTCGACCCGCCTGCTGCTGTTGCTGGTGCTGGGCATCTGCCCGGTGGTGGGCATGGCCAATGCCGATGTGGTGCTGCAGACGCGCGAACAGCGCCCGTGGACGTTGCCGGCCGACCTGGACCGGGTTGCCATCGCCGATCCGGGGGTCGCCGATGTGGTGATGCTGCGCGGCCCGCGCCAGGCGCTGCTGGTGGGCAAGGCGCCGGGAACCACCACGCTGTTGCTGTGGCGACGCCAGCACAGCGAACCGCAGCGGATGCAGATCGAAGTGCGCAGCGCTATCCAGGGGGCGCTGCCACCGTCGGGGGACCTGCAGCTCACGCTGCAGGATGGCCAGGGCCTGCTGCAAGGGAGTGCGGCAGGCCTGCTGGACCATGAGCAGAGCCGCAAGGCGGCGACCATGGCGCTGGGCAAAGACGGCCAGCTGGCCGATGTGTCCACCATCGCCAGCGGCGGCGTGGTGCAGGTGGACGTGAAGGTGGTGGAGTTCAACAAGTCGGTGCTGCGCCAGATCGGCATGAGCTTTGCCAACAAGAATTTCAGCGGCAGCAACGGTTTCTTCTACGGCATCACCCGCCCGGGCGGCACGCTGCCGGGCGTACCGCCGGCCACCGATCCGGGCACCGGTCCGGACAACGTGGTGATCACCAATCCGTTGTCCTCCGCGTTCGGCCTGGTGTTCAAGTCGCTTACCCACGGCTGGGACGCCAACATCGACCTGCTGCAGAACAACGGCATGGCCCGCGTGCTGGCCGAGCCCACCCTGGTGGCCCTGTCCGGGCAGAGCGCCAGCTTCCTGGCCGGTGGCGAACTGCCGATCCTGGAACCGCAGGGCCTGGGCACCACCACCGTCACCTTCAAGCCGTTCGGTATCGGCCTGACGGTCACCCCGACCGTGCTGGGCCCCGACCGTATCGCGCTCAAGGTGGCCCCCGAAGCCAGTGACCTGAACTACGCCGCCGGCATCTCCTACAACGGCGTGCAGATCCCCTCGATCACCACCCGTCGCGCCGATACCACGGTGGAGCTGGGCGATGGCGAAACCTTCATCATCGGCGGGCTGGTCAGCAACACGGTCAGCTCCAGCGTCGACAAGATTCCCCTGCTGGGCGACCTGCCGATCATCGGCGCGTTCTTCCGGAGCCTGAACTACAAGCGCGAGGAAAAGGAACTGGTGATCATCGTCACCCCACGGCTGGTGCAGCCGCTGGCCCGCAACACGGTGGTGCCGCTGCCGGGCGACCGCGAGGTCAAGCCCAACCTGCCGGTCTGGGGGGCGTGGCTGCTCAGCCCGGCCTCGTCGGACCAGCTGCCCGGCTTCTCGCGCTGACCCGATGCCAGGAGCCCAGCCCGCATGTCTTCCGCCACCCTCCAGCTGCTGCACCCGATGGCGCCGCCGGTGAGCCTGGTCCTGGTCGCGCCTGACCGCAGCCTGCTGGACGTGCTCGGCGCCAAGCTGCCGGCCGGCACCCGCGTGCACTGGGAGGACAGCCGCGAGTCGATCGCCTCACTGGACGCGCACCGTCGCAACGGCGCCTGTGTGGTGCTGCTCGACTTCCGGCACGAACAGGCCAGCGCCACCACCGACCTGACCCGCCACCTGCAGCGCGCCCTGCCCGACCTGCCGCTGGTGGCGGTCGGCTCCACCGCCAACGATCAACTCGACGGCGTGGTGGCTGCGCTGCGCGCCGGTATCCGCGACATCCTCGACCTGGACGCGTCCACTGCCGATATCGACGCCGTGCTGCGCCGCGCGAGCAGCCCCTCCGGCATGCGCAGCGTGGCACCCGAGGCGGCCCGCAAGGCACGCCTGGTGCTGGTGCTGGGCGTCCGTGCCGGGGTGGGCAGCAGCACCCTGGCCGCGCACGTGGGCGTGCTCGCCCAGCAGCTGGGCCACCCGGGGACGCCTTCGACGGCGAGCCCGAACCTGGCCCCGCCCGACAACAGCCTGCTGCTGCTCGACCTCGGGCTACCAGCCGGCGACGCCGCGTTGTACCTCAACCTGGACAGCCAGTTCCATTACGACGATGCCCTGCGCAATGCCAACCGCATCGACGCCACCTTCGCCCGCACCGCCATGACCCGCCACCCTGGCGGCCTGGCGCTACTCGGCCAGCCGGCTGGCAGCGAGGCCGGCCCGATCGCCGACCCGGCGGTG
>NZ_QAIW01000379.1:7579-9258 GCF_003061285.1 Stenotrophomonas sp. HMWF003
GCGCCTGCGCGGCGTGTTCGAGCGCGTGCTGTGCGACCTCGGTGGCACGCCCGTGCGGCAGATCCCGCGCTCGCTGCTCAACAGCGCCGACGAGATCTGGCTGGTGGCCGACCAGGCCATCGGCACGCTGGTATCGCTGGACCTGGCCTTGAAGCAGCTGGAGGCACTGGGCGTGCGTGACGGTCGCCTGCAGCTGGTGATCAACCGCCATGACGAAGCCGGCGGCCTCGCACCCCAGCAGATCGCCGAGCGCTTCAGCCTGCCGCTGCTGGCCACCCTGCCCGACTGCAACCGCCTGCGCGCCAGTGCCAACCACGGCCATCTGCTGCTGCAGGATGCCCCGCGCGACCCGTACCTGCGTGCCCTCACCCCGCTGCTGGCGCGACTGGACCCGGCCCTCGCCGGCGTCCTGCCGCGTGGCTGGCGGGAAAAACTCGTCCTCCGCCTGAGTGGTCTCCCATGGAAGACAAAGTGATGCCGTTCGCGCCGCCGCATGCCCGTGCCGATACCGGCACCCTGGCCGATGCCGTGGTCCCCCCGTTCGCCCAGTCCGATGAGTACCAGAAGGTACTGGTCGCCGCCCATGAGCACCTGCTCAACAGCATCGAAGACGAACGCATCGACATCGATGCCTGGGCACCGGACACCGTGGCGCGCTACGTGCACACCCAGACCGCCATCTTCGTGCAGGAGTGGCGCATCCCGGTCAACGAGTCGGAAATGGAGGTGGTGGCCGCCGCGCTGGTCAAGGAACTGACCGGGTTCGGGCCGCTCGACGACCTGCTGCACGATCCCAGCATCGAAGACATCCTGATCAACGGCTACAAGGACATCCATGTGTCCCAGGGCGGCCGCCTGCTGCGCGCGCCGCAGCGCTTCAGCGATGACAGCCACCTGCTGCGCATCCTGCGCCGGATCCTGGCGCCGCTGGGGCGCCGGCTGGACGAGTCCAACCCGATGGTGGATGCGCGCCTGCCCAATGGCGGCCGCCTCAACGCGATCATCTCTCCCCTGGCGGTGGATGGTCCCATGGTGTCCATCCGCAAATTCCGCAAGGATCCGTTCACCCCCGATGAACTGCTGCGCATGGGCACCTTCGACCGCCCCATGCAGGCGCTGCTGCATGCCCTGGTGCTGGGCCGCTGCAACATCCTGGTATCGGGCGGCACCAGTTCGGGCAAGACCTCGCTGCTCAACGCGCTGGCCAGCTACATTCCGGCCGACGAACGCGTCATCACCGTGGAAGACACCGCCGAACTCTCGCTCAACCACCCGCACGTGGTGCGCCTGGAAAGCCGCATCGGCGGTGCGGACGGCCAGGGCGCGGTGAGCATCCGCGACCTGGTGCGCAACAGCCTGCGCATGCGCCCGGACCGCATCGTGGTGGGCGAGGTGCGCGGCGCCGAAGTACTGGAAATGCTGCAGGCCATGAACACCGGCCACGACGGCTCGATGGCCACCATCCATGCCAACTCGCCACGTGACTGCCTGTACCGGATCGAGATGCTGGCCGGCTTTGCCGGTTTCCAGGGCAGCGAAGACAGCCTGCGCCGGCAGATCGCCAGCGCGATCGACTTCATCGTGCAGATCTCGCGCCTCGGCAGTGGTCGCCGCGTGCTGGTCTCCATCACGGAAATCACCGGGGTCAGCGACAACCTGATCAGCACCCAGGAAATGTT
>NZ_QAIW01000039.1:0-1881 GCF_003061285.1 Stenotrophomonas sp. HMWF003
CCCCCCCGCTCATCAATCCGCCCTGCCCCTGGCTGCCGCGCCTGACGCGCCGGCGCCGGTCGCCGCTCCGTCGGCGCCCCAGCAGGCACCGGCTGGCGACGCCTCCTCTGCCCAAGGCAATGCGCAGCAGGACACCGGCGACGGTGGCCAGCGCAACCAGAACGGCAACAACAACAACACCCCCAAGGGCGGGCAGAACCCGTACCAGCAGGGTCAAGGCCAAGGCCAGAACCAGGGTCAGGGTCAGGGCAACCGCCGTGATCGTTTCCGCAATCGCCGTGACCGCAACCGCGGTGGCGATCGCTACAACGACGACGGCATGCCGCAGGACAACGGCGAACAGCAGCCGTTCGTGCGCAGCCAGCAGGCCAACGTGCCCGAAGGCTTCCCCGTCTATTCGCTGAGCGACCTCAAGCGCATGCCGGCGCAGAAGCTGCTGGAAATCGCCGAGCAGCTGCAGATCTCCGAAGGCGTGGCACGTGCCCGCAAGCAGGACGTGATCTTCGCCCTGCTCAAGGTGCTCACCCGCCACGGCGACGGCGTTGCCGCCGATGGCGTGCTGGAAATCCTGCCGGACGGCTTCGGGTTCCTGCGAGCCGCCGAAGCCAGCTACCTGGCCGGCCCGGACGACACCTACATCTCGCCCAGCCAGATCCGCCGCTTCAACCTGCGCACCGGCGACCACCTGTCCGGCCGCATCCGCTTCCCGAAGGACGGCGAGCGTTACTTCGCGCTGTCGATCGTGGACACCATCAATGGTGAGCCGCTGGAAGCGTCGAAGAACAAGGTGCTGTTCGAAAACCTCACCCCGCTGTTCCCGCGCAAGCGCTTCACCCTGGAACGCGGCAACGGCTCGTCCGAAGACATCACCGGCCGCATCCTCGATCTGATGGCACCGCAGGGCAAGGGTCAGCGTTCGCTGATCGTGTCCCAGCCCAAGGCCGGTAAGACGATGATGATGCAGCAGGTGGCCACGGCGATCACCACCAACCATCCGGACGTGCACCTGATCGTGCTGCTGATCGACGAGCGCCCGGAAGAAGTGACCGAAATGCAGCGCACCGTGCGCGGCGAGGTCATCAGCTCCACCTTCGACGAACCGGCCGCGCGCCACGTGCAGGTTG
Source organism: Stenotrophomonas sp. HMWF003 (assembly GCF_003061285.1). Classification (NCBI taxonomy): domain Bacteria; kingdom Pseudomonadati; phylum Pseudomonadota; class Gammaproteobacteria; order Lysobacterales; family Lysobacteraceae; genus Stenotrophomonas; species Stenotrophomonas sp. HMWF003. The sequence continues at coordinate 1,125 of NZ_QAIW01000039.1, forward strand.
CCGAAATGGTGATCGAGCGGGCCAAGCGCCTGGTCGAGCACAAGAAGGACGTGGTGATCCTGCTCGACTCGATCACCCGCCTGGCGCGTGCCTACAACAACGTGGTGCCCAGCTCCGGCAAGGTGCTCACCGGTGGTGTGGACGCCAACGCCCTGCACCGTCCGAAGCGCTTCTTCGGCGCCGCGCGCAACGTGGAGGAAGGCGGCAGCCTGACCATCATCGCCACCGCGCTGGTCGATACCGGCAGCAAGATGGACGAGGTGATCTACGAAGAGTTCAAGGGCACCGGCAACAGCGAAGTGCACCTGAGCCGTCGCATCTCTGAAAAGCGCGTGTTCCCGGCGATCGACATCAACCGCTCGGGCACCCGTCGCGAAGACCTGCTGATCGAACCGGAACTGCTGCAGAAGATCTGGATCCTGCGCAAGCTGCTGCATCCGATGGATGAAATGGCCGCGATGGAATTCCTGCTCGACAAAATGAAGAACACCAAGTCCAACGACGAGTTCTTCGGTTCGATGAAGCGCTGATACGCGTTTCAGGCGAACAGAAAAAGGCCCCGCATCGCGGGGCCTTTTTCGTTGAGGGGGTGCGGTAGTGCCGGCCGCTGGCCGGCTCCACGCATCCCCACCCCACCCAGGTAGTGCCGACCGCTGGCCGGCTCCACGCATTCCCGCACCACCCAGGTAGTGCCGGCCGCTGGCCGGCTCCACGCATCCTCCGTAGAACGGCAGCCGGGCAGAGCCCGGCTCTACGG
>NZ_QAIW01000380.1:0-2600 GCF_003061285.1 Stenotrophomonas sp. HMWF003
GTGCAAAGCCAGCCGCGCCGGTCAGGGTGATGTCGCCGTCGGCCATGGCCACGCCGTCCTTGACCTGGGTGACCACGATCTTGCCCGTGTCATCCAGCTCTGCCAGCACGCCGGTTTCGCCGAGCTTGGAGTTGATGGCGGTGACGGCAGCCTTGTTCTGGTCGGCCACGGTCGCGCCGCTCTTCAGCTCGATCTTGTCCAGCGTGACGGTGGCCGAACCGACCTTGATGGTGCCGGTCAGGGTGGCATCGGCGGTCAGGGCGGCCGTTGCATCAGCCACCTTGCCGGTAGCGAAGGTCGACGTACCCAGCTTGGCGGTCGTGGCATCGACGATCTTGTCGATGGCGATCGCCTGGCCGGCGTTGGCACCGACCTGGAACAGCTGGCTGGAGAACGAGCCGTCCAGCAGCTTGGTGCCGTTGAAGTCGGACTGCTTGGCGACGCGGTCGATTTCGCTGACCAGCTGGGTCACTTCGGCCTGCAGGGCCTTGCGATCGCTGGCCGAGTTGGTGGCGTTGGAGGACTGCACGGCCAGTTCACGGACGCGCTGCAGGTTGTTGCCGATTTCGGTCAGCGAACCTTCTGCAACCTGGGCCAGCGAGATGCCGTCGTTGGCATTGCGGATGGCCACGTCGGTGCCGCGGATCTGGGTGCCGAAACGCTCGGAGATGGCCAGGCCAGCTGCGTCGTCCTTGGCGCTGTTGATGCGCGAACCCGACGACAGGCGCTGGATGGTGGTGGCCAGCGAGCTGCCGCTGGTGCTCAGGTTACGCTGAGCATTCAACGACATCGTGTTGGTGTTGATGACTTGTGCCATGGAAGTTCCTTCAGGCGTGGGTGGAGCGTTGGACGTCGGTGTCGATGCCGGCGCCGGTCACGCCGGCGCCGACACTGCAGGCGTGGATCAGCGCAGCAGGCTGAGCACGTTCTGCGGCACCTGGTTGGCCTGGGCCAGCATGGCCGTACCGGCCTGCTGCAGGATCTGGGTGCGGGTCAGCTCTGCGGTTTCCTTGGCGAAATCGGTATCGCGGATGCGGCTGCGCGAGGCCGACAGGTTCTCCGTGGAGGTCTGCAGGTTGGCCACGACCGAGGTGAAGCGGTTCTGCACGGCGCCCAGGTCGGCACGGGTGCTGTTGATCGAGCCCAGCGCCTTGTCGACGATCTCCAGGGCCTGCTGGGCACCCTTGACGGTGCTGACATCCAGGTCGCTGGCGAACTTGTTGGCCGGTGCGGCGGCGGCGGCCGTGGCGGTGAAGGTCGGTGCGGTGGCGCCGGTCCAGGTACCCGGGGTGGCGGTGATCGCCTTGAAGGTGCCGTCGGTATTGGTGCTGTCCTTGACCGAGGTCAGGGTGACACCGGTGGTGCCGTTGACTTCGGCGTAGACGCCGGTTTCACCGATCTTGGCGTTGATCGCGCTGACCAGCGCTTCACGCGAGGCCTTGCCGGTGTCGGCAGCGGTGGCACCCTGCTTGACTTCGACAGCGGCGATATCGACGCCGTTGATCTTCATGCCGGAGGTCTTGAAGTCGGCATTGGTACCCGGATCGGCCAGCGCCAGTGCGTTGGAGTCGAACTTGGCACCGCCCAGTGCGTTGGCCTTGGCGTCCACCACCTTGTCGATGGCGATCGCCTGGCCGGCGTTGGCACCGACCTGGAACAGCTGGCTGGAGAACGAGCCGTCCAGCAGCTTGGTGCCGTTGAAGTCGGACTGCTTGGCGACGCGGTCGATTTCGCTGACCAGCTGGGTCACTTCGGCCTGCAGGGCCTTGCGGTCGCTGGCCGAGTTGGTCGCGTTGGAGGCCTGCACGGCCAGTTCACGGACGCGCTGCAGGTTGTTGCCGATTTCGGTCAGCGAGCCTTCTGCGACCTGGGCCAGCGAGATGCCGTCGTTGGCGTTGCGGATGGCCACGTCGGTGCCGCGGATCTGGGTGCCGAAGCGCTCGGAGATCGCCAGGCCAGCCGCGTCGTCCTTGGCGCTGTTGATGCGCGAACCGGACGACAGGCGCTGGATGGTGGTGGCCAGCGAGCTGCCGGAGGTGCTCAGGTTGCGCTGAGCATTCAACGACATCGTATTGGTGTTGATGACTTGTGCCATGGTGTTTCCTTCGGGCGTACGTGGAGCGTGGTGCGGTGGAAGCGGCGCCGGTTGCCCGGCGCCTTCGAATCACGCGGGATCAGCGCAGCAGGCTGAGCACGTTCTGCGGCACCTGGTTGGCCTGGGCCAGCATGGCCGTACCGGCCTGCTGCAGGATCTGGGTGCGGGTCAGCTCTGCGGTTTCCTTGGCGAAATCGGTATCGCGGATGCGGCTACGCGAGGCCGACAGGTTCTCCGTGGAGGTCTGCAGGTTGGCCACGACCGAGGTGAAGCGGTTCTGCACGGCGCCCAGGTCGGCGCGGGTGTTGTTGATCGAGCTCAGGGCGTTGTCGACCAGCGACAGGGCCTTCTGCGCACCGGTCACCGTGGACACGTCCAGGTTGGCGACATTGGCGGTGGTGACAGCGGCATCGGCCGTCTGTGCAAAGCCAGCCGCGCCGGTCAGGGTGATGTCGCCGTCGGCCATGGCCACGCCGTCCTTGACCTGGGTGACAACGATCTTGCC
>NZ_QAIW01000380.1:2610-3063 GCF_003061285.1 Stenotrophomonas sp. HMWF003
ACGGCTGCGCGAGGCGGACAGGTTTTCCGAGGAGGTCTGCAGGTTTGCGACGACGGAAGTGAAGCGGTTCTGGATGGCGCCGAGGTCGGCGCGGACGCTGTTGACCGATTCCAGTGCCTTGTCGACAATTTCCAGGGCCTTCTGTGCGCCGACGTAGGACGAGACGTCCAGGTCCTGCACGAAGCTGGAGGTGGCGGTGGCGGCGACCGAGCTGGGGGCGGCGGCGGTGGAGTCGGCCAGGCCGAGCTGGGCGGCGCCGTCGATGACCAGGTCGCGGTCGGCCTGGACCGAGGTGAGCTTCAGGCGGTGGGTGTCCGGGGTGCCGGCAGTGGTGACCACTTCGGCATAGACACCGGCTTCGCCGATCTTGCTGTTGATCTGGGCAGCGGCGGAGGCGGCAAACTCGGCGGTGGTCTTGCCGGTGATGGTGCCGATGGCGGCGCCGTTGATGGT
>NZ_QAIW01000380.1:3088-7580 GCF_003061285.1 Stenotrophomonas sp. HMWF003
GAACTTGGCGTTGCCCAGCGAGCTGGCCTTGGCGTCGACGACGTTGTTGATGGCGATGGCCTGGCCGGCGTTGGCGCCGACCTGGAACAGCTGGCTGGTGAAGCTGCCGTCGAGCAGTTTGGTGCCGTTGAAGTCGGACTGCTTGGCGACGCGGTCGATTTCGCTGACCAGCTGGGTGACTTCGGCCTGCAGGGCCTTGCGGTCGCTGGCGGAGTTGGTGGCGTTGGAGGCCTGGACGGCCAGTTCGCGGACGCGCTGCAGGTTGTTGCCGATTTCGCTCAGGGAGCCTTCGGCGACCTGGGCCAGCGAGATGCCGTCGTTGGCGTTGCGGATGGCCACGTCGGTGCCGCGGATCTGGGTGCCGAAGCGCTCGCTGATGGCCAGGCCGGCGGCGTCGTCTTTCGCGCTGTTGATGCGCAGACCAGACGAGAGGCGCTGGATGGTGGTAGCGAGCGAGCTGCCGCTGGTGCTCAGGTTGCGCTGAGCGTTGAGCGACATCGTATTGGTGTTGATTACCTGTGCCATGGGTCGTCTCCCTTATTGGAATCCCGGTGGTGAATGGAACGAAGCGCCGCCGTTTTTTTTTGTTTGGCTGTGTGCTTCGCTGTTGCCAAATCAATAACGGCGCTTTGTCAACAACCTTTAGGCGGAAATTTCGCTGGGGTTGCCGGTGCTGCCGTCCGGGGCCTTGGCTGTGCACCCCGATAGAAGGGTTAACGGCGCGGGAGGCGGAAATTGAAGGGGTTTTCACGCCGAACGCCGGGCGCGGGGCCGCCCCGTAGAGCCGGGCTCTGCCCGGCTTGCATCTACGGCCAAAGCCAAGCGCCGCATCGGCCACGTCCTGGGAGGCCCGGCCCGGGTGGGTTGGCGTGACACGCCGTAAACCCCGCTCCGCGGTCCGGCCCAGCCGCTGGCGGCTGTGCGTTCAGTCGCATGCGAGGCAGTGCCTCGCGAGCAATGCGCCTTCACCCATGGGGGCTCGTGGGCGCCATCCATGGCGCCCAACGGTCCCGCCAACCCACCCGGGCCGGCCCTTCCTGAGTAGGTCGGCGCGCAAGCAAGGGGCGGTAGAGCAGGGGCGGTAGAGCAGGGCACCGGCTGCGGCTTCGATACGGTCAAGGCGCCCGCAAACCACACGTTCCGACGCGGCATGACGCTGGTAGGGTCGGTTCCCAAACGACTGCCGATACCCTGCACCGGCGCTACGAACGCATGCTGCGCATCGAAGAAGGCTCGCGCGCTCACGCGCGCGGAATCCCGCCAGACGTTGGCTGCGGCGCTGGCGCATTTGATGACGCCCAACGAAAAAGGCCGCGATGCTGTTCGCATCGCGGCCTTGGCCTTTCAACTATTTCGTAACGCGCTGTCAGCGCAGCGTGTTGAACAACGACATCTGCTGCATCTGCGAGAACAGGGTCTGTGCAGCCTGCAGGGCAGTGCTTTCCAGCTGGTACTGGCTGATGGCGTCGGCGTAGTCCAGGTCGCGCATCTGCGAGAGCGTGCCCTTGAGGGTGACGGTGTTGGATTCGCGCATGTCCGCGGCATTGTCCAGCGCCTTGAGCTGGGCACCGCCGGCGGCGCGGGAGTCGATCATCCGTTCCGAGGCGCGGGCCACGTCGCGCAGGCCACTTTGCAGCAGGTTCTGCTGGGCGGCGGACTGGCTGGCGCTGCCGGTGTCCATCTTCAAGGAGCCGATCAGGCTGTCCAGGGTGCTGAAGATGTCGCGGCTGGTGGCGGGGCTCACGTTGAAGGTGTCGCCGGCGGCCGGCTTGCCGTCCACGTGCAGGCGCACGCCATTGAGCACCAGGTCGTCGCCGGCCTTCATGGTGCCGGTGGACACCACGGTGCCGGTGTCGTCGAGCAGTTCGTACTGGTCGGCGGCGGTAAAGCGCACGCTGAAGGCCTTGCCGTCCCAGCTGTTGCTGCCGTCGCGGGTGACGTTGGTCAGTACGCCGGTGCCGGTGTTGCCGGTGGCCGCCGCACCATCCACGTGGCCATCGCCGGTGCCGATGCGCAGGAAGATCTCGCTGCCGGGCAGGGCGTCGAGCACGTAGGTATCCGGGCCCACTTCCACCTGGCGCTGGTTCTGGTCGCCGTTGTAGACCACCTTGCCATCGACCTGGCTGAAGGGCGGGCTGCCGTCGGCGGTGCCGCCGAACAGGTAGCGACCGGTGCCGTCGGTGCTGTTGGCCAGCGCCAGCAGGTTGCTGCGGATCGCCTCGATTTCGGTGACCATCGACTGCTTGTCGGCCGCCGCCAGCGCCGGATTATTGGCGTAGATGGTCAGCTCGGTGATGCGGCCCATCATGTCACCGACCTGGGCCAGCGCGTTTTCCTGCAGGCCCAGGCGGTTCTGCACGTTGCCGGCGTTGAGCTGCATGCGGTCCAGCGAGGCCAGCGTGCGGTCCAGGCCCACGGCGGCGCCGGAGGCGACCGGGTCGTCCTTGGCGGTCACCAGGCGGCGACCGGTGGCGATCTGCTGTTCCAGGTGGCTCATCTTGGCCTGCTTGGCCATCATCAACGAGACCGACTGGCTGAACATCATGCCGGTGGAAATACGGTTGTTCATCGGCCTACGGCTCCGAGGATGGTCTGGAACATGGTGTCGGCGGTGGAGATCAGCTGCGAGGCGGCCTGGTAGGCCTGTTGCAGCCGCAGCATGTCGGCGGCCTCCTCATCGAGGTTGACCCCGGAAATCGAATCGCGCGCGGACTGCGCCTGGTCGGTGATGACCTGCTGGGCCTGCAGCGAGTAGTCGGCCGAGCGTGCGGCGGCGCCCACCTGCGTGGTCAGCCCGCCGAGGGCGCCGCTCAGGGTAACGGTGCCGTCGTTGAACGCCTTGGCCTGTTCCACCTTCGCCAGCAGCAACGCGTTGCTGTTGTCCGACGAGCCGGCCGGGGTCGGCCCGATGGTGAAGGTGTCACCGGTCTTGGGCGCGCCGTCGAGCACGAAGCTCCAGCCGTTGGCGCTGATTGTCTGGCCGGCGGTGTAGGTGAACGGGCCGGCGCCATCCAGCGTGTACTGGGTGCCACTGGTGAACACGATCGCGGCCGGGTTGCGCAGGGCGGCGTTGCCGTGGTCGGTCACCTTGACCCCGGTCAGCTTGCCGGTGCCGCTGTTGGCCAGCGCCGCGGTGCCCTTGATCGGGGCGGCGGCGGCAATGCGCGAGGTGTCGGTGATGGCAACCGACATCGTGCCGGCCACGCCGGCGGTGGGCTGCAGCAGCATGCGGTCGTTTGGCGCCGGGGTGCCGGTCATTACCAGCTCCACGCCATTGAGCACCAGCGGGTCGGTGGCGGTGCCGGTGCCGGTCATGGCGATCGCCACGCCGGTGTCGGCGCGGCTGGCCTGCCACTGGGTGCCATCGAACTTGAGCACCACGTTCTGCCCGTCCAGCTTGGACAGGTCGCCGAAGCTGGCGGTCATGCTGGCGGTCCCGGCATTGCCGGCATGGCCGGTGATGCGCGGCGCGCCGATGTTGAAGAAGTCGCCGCCCAGGTTGCCGTACAGGTCCGCGCCCTGGCGGTGCACGTCGTTGAAGCTGCTGGCCATGCCGATCGCCAGCTTGCCCAGTTCGGCCTGGGTGGGGGTCAGCACGGTGTCGCGGAACTCCAGCAGGCCGCCGATCTGGCCGCCGAGCGTCTTCGATTCCAGGGTGATCTTCTGGCCGGCGCTTTCCAGCGCCAGCTGCAGGCGCTCGGGCATGTACGGGTCGGATACGGTGGTGACCTTGGACGCGGTGGTGCCCACCACCAGTGCCTGGCCGCCGGCCGTGTAGACGTTCATGATGCCGCCGTCCTGCATCACCGCGTTGCCGCCGGTGTAGCCGACCAGGTTGGCGATCAGCTGGTCGCGGCGGTCGAGCAGGTCCGGCGCGGCGTTGGCCGCGTTGCCACCAATGGCGCCGTTGAGCTGCGCGATTTCCTTGGCCAGCCGGTTGATTTCGCTGGCGCCGGCGATCAGGCCGTTGTTGACCTCGCCGTTGAGCGTGTTGAGCTGGCCGTTGAGCTGCTGGAAGCGGTTGGCCAGGGTCTTGCCACCGTCCAGCATGTTCTGGCGGTCGGCGGTGCCGGAGGCGTTGGAGGACAGGCCGCTGACGGTATCGAAGAAGCTGGACCACACCCCGGCCACGTTGGTGGCGGTGTCGGAGAACATCGCATCGACCCGGTCGGCCATGCTGGACAGCTGCTTCAGCCGCGCCAGTTCGCCGCTGCCGTCGAGCAGCCGCGAGATTGCCAGCTGGTCGGCCACGCGGCGGATGTCGCTGATGCGCGTGCCATTGCCCACGTCGCCATAACCGAAGTTCTGCGGGTTGGCGGTGGCGAAGTCGACCTTCTGCCGGCTGTAGCCGGGCGTGTTGATGTTGGCGACGTTATGGCTGGTGGTCGCCAACGCCCGCTGGAAGGCGAGCAGGGCGCTGGTGCCGGTGGAAAGTACGCTGGACATGGGTTACCTCAACGACGGATGACACCCAGCCCGGTCGGGCTGGCGG
>NZ_QAIW01000380.1:7590-8435 GCF_003061285.1 Stenotrophomonas sp. HMWF003
GATGGCGCGCTCGATGGTCGGGCCGCCGGCAATCGCGGCGATCTTGGCCGCATAGCTGGGATCGGTGGCGTAGCCGGCCTTCTGCAGGCCCTGGGCAAAGCCGCGGACGTCGCCGCCGGCCTGCAGCGCGTTCTGGTAACGCGGGCTGTTCTTGAGCAGTTTCACGTAGTCGGCAAAGCTGTCGCCGACCGAGGTGTAGGCGCGGAAGCTGGCGGTTTCGTTGCGGCGCACGCCGTCCACATATTCATGCGTGCCGCTGCTGGCGCGCTCGCCGCTCCAGCCGGTGGCCTTGATCCCGAACAGGTTGTGCGAGCTGCCGCCGCCGTTGCGCTGCACCAGCTTGCGGCCCCAGCCCGTTTCCAGCGCGGCCTGGGCGACCAGCGCCTTGGCGTCCACGCCCAGTTCGCGCGCGGCCTGCTGCGCATGGCCCCAGATGCTGGCTACGAAGCCTTCCGGGGTGTGCGGGCCGAGCTTGGCGGCGGCGGTGTTGGCTGCCAGCGTGTCGACCGCGCCGGGGCCACGCGCGGTGTCGTTGACGCCGCTCCAGCGGTCGTTGGCCAGCGCCGCCCAGTTCTCCTGGGTGGGCTCGCTCACGCCCGGTGGCGTGGCATACGGATCGCTGCGCCCGATCGCCTCGTGCATCTGGCTGCTTTCGCGGCCGGCGATCAGGTCCAGGGCGCGCTCCATCGGCTGCAGCACCGCCGACGGATCGGCGCCACGCAGCTGCTGCAGCAGGTCCACTTCGCTCGGCGCGGTGGCCGGGGCGGTGCCGGTGGGCAGCGCCATCGGCGTGGCGGCGGGCGCGTTGAGCCGGTAGGCACGCAGCGCGGCGGCCGGGTTCGGCG
>NZ_QAIW01000380.1:8445-11811 GCF_003061285.1 Stenotrophomonas sp. HMWF003
CTGCCGGGTGATCATCGCCGACAGCCCCAGGCCGCGGCCACGGGTCATCGCCTCGGCGATCTTCTTGTCGTACATCTCGCGGAACATGGTGTTTTCGGCGGGAAACAGCGAATCGCCGAAGCTGGCATCGCGCATGCTCTTGACCAGCATCTGCGCGAACTGGCCTTCCAGCTGGCGCGCCACCTTGTCGACCTTGGCCGGGCTGTTGGCCTGGGCCGGATTGAGTTCCAGTGCGGGATTGATGCGCATGTCAGATCACCTCGAGTTCGGCGCTCAGCGCGCCGGCCTGCTTGAGGGCTTCCAGGATGGCGATCAGGTCGCCGGGGGCCGCGCCCACCGCGTTGACCGCGTGCACGATCTCGTCCAGCGTGGTGCCGCCGGTGAACTTGAACATGCGGCTGCCATCGTTGGTGGCGGTGATGGTGGACTGCGGCGTGGCCACGGTCTGGCCATTGCCGAACGCGTTGGGCTGGCTGACGTTGGTGTTTTCGTTGATGGTCACGGTCAGCGAGCCATGCGAAATGGCGGCCGCGCCCACCCGCACCTGCGCGCCGATCACCACCGTGCCGGTACGCGCGTTGACCACCACCTTGGCCGGCGCACTGCCGGGGGTGAGTTCCAGGTTCTCGATGCGGGCCAGCAGGCCGATGCGCGCGCCCGGGTCGCTGGGCGACTGCACCGACACTGTCACGCCGTCGATCGCCCGCGCCGCGCCGTCGCCGAAGGCGTTGTTGAGTGCGGCGACCATGCGCGACACCGTGGTGAAGTCGTTCTTGTGCAGGTTCAGGGTGATGTCGCCGCCGCCGTTGAACACGTCCGGCAGGGCGCGCTCGACAGTGGCACCGTTGGGAATGCGGCCCACGCTGGGCACGTTCACCGACACCCGTGAGCCGTCCTTGCCCTGCGCGCCGAAGCCGCCGACCACCAGGTTGCCCTGGGCGATCGCGTAGACCTGGCCGTCGGCACCGCGCAGCGGGGCCATCAGCAGCGAGCCGCCGCGCAGCGACACCGCGTTGCCGATCGACGACACGGTGATGTCGATCGGCTGGCCCGGCTTGGCGAACGGCGGCAGCTCGGCATGGATCGCCACGGCGGCCACGTTCTTCAGCTGCGGGTTGACGTTGGCCGGCACGTTGACGCCCAGCTCGCCCAGCAGGTTCTTCAGGCTCTGCACGGTGAAGGGCGCCTGGCTGGTGCGGTCGCCGCTGCCATCCAGGCCGACCACCAGGCCATAGCCCACCAGCGCGTTGGTGCGCACGCCGCCCACCTGGGCCAGGTCCTTGATGCGCTCGGCAGACGCCGGGGCAACCACCGCGAACACGGCCAGCAGCGCCAGCACCGCGCGCATCGGGTAGAGCGACGCCGCGCGTCGCTGCTGTGCCGCGTAGAGCGACGTCATGCGTCGCTGCCCGAACAGGGAGAAGAAGGAGGTCATGTCAGGCTCAGAACGGCGTCAACGCCGAGTTGAAGAAGCGGCTCAGCCAGCCCATGGCATTGGACTGGGCAACCGGGCCGCGGCCGCCGTAGACGATGCGGGCATCGGCAACGCGGCTGGACGGAATGGTGTTGTCGGGGAAGATGTCCGCGGCGCGCACGATGCCCTGCACCTGCACCAGCTCGTCGCCCTGGTTCAGGCGCAGGTTCTTGGCACCCTGGACCACCAGGTTGCCGTTGGGCAGGCGCTGCACCACCGTGACGGTCACGCTGCCCTGCAGGCGGTTGCTCTGCGCGCTGGTGCCCTTGCCGGTGAAGTCGCGTGAACCGGCCGCGCTGGCAGCCAGGATGTCCTTGCCGCCCAGCGTCACCGGTGCGCCGAACAGGGTCGGGGTGCCGATGCTCAGCTCCGATTCCTTGGCCGTGGTGGTGTTGGCGGTGGTCTGCGCGGTGGTGCTTTCGGTCAGGGTGATGGTCAGCAGGTCGCCGACGTCACGCGCGCGGCGGTCCGAGTACAGCTGCAGGCCGGGGCCGGCGGCGTAGATCGCACCGGCGGTGGCCTGCGCGGTGGGCGCCACGATCGGGGTGATCGGCGCCATCGCGGGATAGGGCCGGACATCGCCGGCGATGACGCAGCCGCCGAGCAGGGCGACCACGGAGCTGGCAAGCAGCAGGCGAAGGGTAGGGCGCAGGGGCGACATGGCAGTGCTTCCGGTTCGGCCGATCAGACGTTCTGGTTGAGGTAACCGAGCATCGCGTCGGTGGTGGAGATCGCCTTGGCGTTCATTTCGTAGGCGCGCTGGGTTTCGATCATCGACACCAGCTCTTCGACCACGTTGACGTTGCTGCCTTCCAGCGCGCCCTGTACCACGCCGCCCAGGCCGTTCAGGCCGGGGTTGCCGTTCTGTGCGGGGCCTGAAGCGGTGGTTTCCAGGAACAGGTTTTCACCGCGTGCCTGCAGGCCGGCCGGGTTGACGAAGTCGGTCAGGGTCAGCGCGCCGATCTCCACCGAGGCGGCGTCGTCGGCCATCTTCACGCTGATGGTGCCGTCGGTGCCGATCGTGAGCGACTGCGCGCCTTCGGGAATCTGGATGCCCGGCTGCACCGGGTAGCCGCTGTTGGTGACCAGCTCGCCCTGCTGGTTGCGCTGGAACGAGCCGTCACGGGTGTAGGCCGAGGAACCGTCGGGCATCTGCACTTCGAAGAAGCCGCGGCCGTTGACCATCACGTCCAGCGCGCGACCGGTCTGCTGCTGGCTGCCTTGCTCGAAGTTCTTCGAGGTGGCCACCACGCGCACGCCGGTGCCCAGCTGCAGGCCGGTGGGCAGCTGGGTCTGCGCCGAGGAGGCGCCGCCGGGCTGACGCACCTGCTGGTACAGCAGGTCTTCGAAACTGGCACGGTCCTGCTTGAAACCGGTGGTGTTGGTGTTGGCGAGGTTGTTGGAAACCACCGACATGCGCGTCTGCTGCGCATCCAGTCCGGTCTTGGCGATCCACAATGCCTGGTTCATGACGATGTTCCTTTGTCTGTTGCGGGTGGCCGCATGCGGCGGCCGTTACAGGGAGCGAATGCATGGCGCGTGCCAGAACCGCGCCGGAAAGCCGTCACCGGGGCGATCAGCCGCCCAGGCGCAGCAGGCTGTTGGCGCTGCGGGCGTTGTCGTCGCCGTGCTTGATCACCTTCACCTGCATTTCGTACTGGCGTTGCAGCTGGATCATCTGCACCAGCGCGCCGGCGGCATCCACGTTGCTGCCTTCCAGCTGGCCGCTTTCCAGCGACTTGCCCTGGGCCTGCACGAACGGCTGCTGCGGGTCGGTGTTGCGCATCAGCCCGTCCAGGCCGCGTTCCAGGCGTTCGTCGGCGGCGGCGACCACGCGGATCCGGCCAATGTTGGCCATGGTCTGCGGGCCTTCGCCCAGCGGAATGATCGAG
>NZ_QAIW01000380.1:11821-15143 GCF_003061285.1 Stenotrophomonas sp. HMWF003
GGTGCGGCGGGATGGCGATCGGCGCGCCGTTCTCGTCCAGCACCGGATGGCCGCCGGCGGTCACCAGCTGGCCATTGGGCGTGATCGAGAGCGCCGCACCACGGGTGTAGGCTTCACCGCCCCCGGCCGGCGCCTGCACTGCCAGCCAGTTGCCCGACTGCAGCGACAGGTCCAGCGGGTTGCCGGTGATCTGCTGCGCGCCCATGCGCCGGTTGAAGCCGGCGTCGACGTGCAGGGCGTCCACGCGCGAGGCATAGCCGGTGCCCTTGATCGGGAAGGCCTCGGTGTTGGCGAGGGCTTCCTTGAAGCCGGGCGTATCGGTGTTGGCCAGGTTGTGCGAGAGCGTGCCCTGTGCCTGCAGCGACGCACGTGCACCGGTCATCGCTACGTAGAGCGCCTTGTCCATCGTCTTGTTCCCGTGATGCGGTCAGTGGCTCATCAACGGATGTTGATGATGGTCTGGGTGATCTGGTCCATGGTCGAGACCATCTGCGAATTGGCCTGGAAATTGCGCTGGGCGGTGATCATGTTGACCAGCTGTTCGGTCAGGTCGACCGTGGACGCTTCCAGCGAACCGGCCTGGACCTTGCCCAGGTTGGAACTGTCCGGCGCGCCGGTGCGCGGGGTGCCCGAACTGAAGGTTTCCACCCACAGGTTGTTGCCCTTGGCTTCCAGGCCCTGGGTGTTGTTGAAGGTGGTCAGTGCCACCTGGCCCAGCGCCTTGTCATCGCCGTTGGAATAACGCGCGTAGACCACGCCGTCTTCGGACACGGTGATCTCGTTGAGCTTGCCGGCCGCGTAGCCATCCTGCTGGGTGTTGCGCAGCGCGAACTTCTCGCCGTACTGGGTGGACCCGGAGATGTCCAGGGTCAGCGCCAGCTGGCCGGCACCGGTGCTCGGCGTGAACGGGGTCAGGGTGATCTGGCCGTTGGCCGGAGAGGTCAGCGCGCCGGCGTTGTTGAAGGTCAGCGTGGTGGCGGCACCGGCAGCCTGGCCGTCGACGTAGTTGTAGACCTGCCATTCGTTGGGATTGGCGGTCTTGACGAAGTACGAGGTCTGGGTGTGGCTGACGCCCAGCGAGTCGTACACGGTGATGCCGCCGGTGGACTGGCTGTAGCTGTTGGAGTCGGTCGGGCTGAACGGGTTGACCGTGGGCACCTTGGCGTCGGCCGGCAGGGTGAAGCTGACGTTGACCTTGCTGGTCTGCTTCGGCGGGCTGTCGGTGGTGAGCAGCTGCAGGTCGACCAGGCGGCCGGCATCGAAGTTGGTGCCATCGGCGTTCGGCGCGAACACCTGCAGGCGTGCACCCTGCGGGTTGGTCACGTACCCGGCCTGGTCGGTCTGGAAGTTGCCGGCGCGCGAGTACACGCGGGCGCCGTTCATGGACATGGTGAAGAAGCCCTCACCGGAAATGGCCATGTCCAGGCTGCGCCCGGTCTGTTCGTTGTTGCCCTGCGAGAACTGCTGGGCCACGTTGGTCAGGCGCACGCCCTGGCCGATGGCATTCTTGGACAGGCCGTAGCTGGTGGCCGAGAACAGGTCGGCGAATTCGGCGCGCGACTGCTTGAAGCCGGTGGTGTTGACGTTGGCGATGTTGTTCGCGGTGACGTTCAGATCGGCATTGGCAGCGTTGATGCCGGACAACGAGACATTGAAGCCCATGGGATTGCTCCTGGTATGCGGGGTGGGGCGGCTCAGCTGATGCGGAGCACGTAGTCGATCGGGGCCGTGCCCAGGCCCTTGAGGTTGAGGTACAGCCCATCGGAGCCGACGGTGACGCTCTCCACCGGGGCTTCGACGTAGGTGTTGGCCTTGGTCTTGGCGCCGGCGCTGTCGGTGAAGGTGGCGGCGAGGGTGTAGCTGCCGGCCGGCATGCGGTTGCCGTTGGCGTCCTTGCCGTCCCATTCGAAGGTGACTTCGCCGGCGGCCTTGGCTTCCACGCTGATCGTGTTGACCTTGACCCCGTTGGCATCGGTGATGTCCACGTTGACGAAGCCGGCGCCGGGCGCGGCGACCATGCCGTTGGTGGCGCCTTCGGTTTCCAGCGACCACTTGGTCGAGGGAATCAGCACGTCGTGGCCGACCAGCGCGGCGCCGCGCAGGATCTGGTCGCCGGACATCTGGTCCTGGAAGCCCTTCACGGTGGTGTTGAGGTCGGTGATGCCCTGCACCTGCGACAGCTGCGCCATCTGCGCCACCATCTGGGTGTTGTCCATCGGCTTGAGCGGGTCCTGGTGCTGCAGCTGTTCGGTCATCAGGCGCAGGAAGTCGGCCTGGTCCAGGGTGCTTTTCTTCTTGCTGGTGTCGCTGTTGGGTGCGTTGAGGCCGAGCGCGGAATAGATATCGCTGCCCTGGCCGACGCCGCTGGTGCTGCTCATGACGGTATGTCCTGTGGAATGAAGGGTCAGCGACCCATGGTCAAGGTGGCCAGCGCCAGTTCCTTGGCGGTGGTCAGCATTTCCACGCCCGCCTGGTAATTGCGCGAGGTGGAGATGAGGTTGACCATCTGCGCGACCGGGTCGACGTCGGGCTGGTAGATGTAGCCATCGCCATCGGCGAGGGGGTGGCCGGGCTCGTAGCGCTTGATCGGCGCCGCGTCGCTCTGGCTGATTTCCTTGACCTGGACGGTGGTGATGTTGGGGTCGGTGCGGCTGGTGACCGACTGGAAGATGGGTTCGAGCGGCTTGTAGACGGCCTCGGCCGAGCCGGACACGGTGTCGGCGTTGGAGAGGTTGGAGGCGATGGTGCTCATGCGCACGGACTGGGCCTGGAGGGCCGAGCCGGCGATGTCGAAAATGGGGAGGTTGCTCATGGCTTATTGGCCTGTGATGGCGGTGAGCATGGAGCGCACCTTGGATTCGACGAAGCTGAGCGAGGCGCGGTATTCGAGCGCGGCGCGGCCGTAGGCGGCCCGTTCGGCGTCGGGGTCGACGGTGTTGCCGTCGATGCTGGGCTGGACGCCTTCCTTGGCAATCTGGAAGGGGTTGAGGCCACCGCCGATGGCGTAGTGCTGTTCGTTGGTGGTTTTCATGAGGCCGTTGCTGTCCAGGCCCTGGGCATTGCGCAGGGCGGCATCGAAGTCGAGGTCCTGGGCCTTGTACCCGGGGGTGTCGGCATTGCTCAGGTTGCTGGCGATCAGCTTCATCCGCTGCTCGCGCAACGGCATGGCCTGGGCATGGACCCCCAGATAGTCGGAAATCAGATTGGGCATGGCGCGCTCCCACGGGACGATGCGTGGAACGGTGCAAGGGCTGTGCCAGTCGGCGCGTTGTTTCTGCGTGTGGCGCGGGTCGGCAGAGCCCGCCGGGACACGCCGTAAACC
>NZ_QAIW01000380.1:15179-15542 GCF_003061285.1 Stenotrophomonas sp. HMWF003
GGAAGGGCACAGCCGGCTTCGGGAGGAGGGGTAGTGCCGGCCGCTGGCCGGCAACGCCTGCCGCGCAGGCGCGTAGAGCCGGGCTCTGCCCGGCTGCGTCACCCTGACGCCCACAAAAAAGCCCAGCGGGCGCTGGGCGTGATGATGAAACGATGTCGCGTTGTACCGGCGAACGGAATGCAGGGGCGCAAGGTAGAGCCGAGCATTGCTCGGCTGCTCTCTACCTACACCCGCGTTCGCCAAACAGGCGCCGACCCACTGTCAGCAGGCCGGGGCGGATGGGGTTGCGGGACCGTTGGGCGCCATGGATGGCGCCCACGAGCCCCCACGGATGGGTTTACGGCGTGTCCCGCAACCCCATCC
>NZ_QAIW01000381.1:0-6907 GCF_003061285.1 Stenotrophomonas sp. HMWF003
CGGCGCAGACGCCTGCCGCACCGGTGGCCCACGTCAGCCGCACCGCGCGGCTGCAGGCCTTCCTGAGCGAACGCTACGGCAAGACCGCCAAACTGGGCGGCACCTGGCGGGGCAGCTGGAGCCAGGACGGCGACACCCGCCCCACCGACTGGCGCGTATGCGCCGAACAACCGGTGGTGACCGGCGACAGCTGGCAGCAGCTGCTGGCCGTCTGCGGCTGGCCGCTGGACGGCGCGCACCCGGACCCGGGCGCGATCGACTTCTTCGTGCTGCGCCCCGAGGGCGACCGCTTCGCCGTGGCCGCCGAACTGACCGGCCAGAACTTCGGCAGCCAGGGCCAGCCCGGCACGGTGCAGATCATCCGCGCCGGCAGCGACTTCTACGGGTTCCGCATCGAACATGGCTGGTTCGGCCAGGGCTATTCGCTGATCACCCAGACACTGGTGCTGCCCGGCCCGAACGGGCTGGTGGAGGCCGGTGGCGTGCGCAGCCACATCGACAACAGCGGTGCCTACGACTGCGATGCTGCCGACGCCGAACCGGACTGCAGGACGCGCCTGTTCGATCTCGATTTCACCCTTACCTTCGACAGCCGCGACCCGGCCGCACGGCAGTGGCCGCTGGTGATCGAGGAAACCGGCGTGGGCTGTGGCGCGACCCAGGTGCGGCGCGAGCATCGATTCACGCTGGATGCGAACACCTGGACCTATACCTTCCCGGATGCCTTGAACCGGGAAGGGTGCGAGTGATGGGGCGCGCCGCCGGGGAGCGCGTCATGTCCACGGGTAATCTGTAATCTTGTGACAGTGATCAGAGTGCAGATCCCGCACAAAGGCCAAGGTGAGCAGATGACCACTAGCACCGGCGAACTGATCCTTTACCGCACGGACGACGGGCGTACCGATGTTCACCTGCGAGCAGCAGACGGTACCGTCTGGCTGACCCAGGCTGAGATGGCGACGCTGTTCGATACCACACCACAGAACATTACCCAGCATGTTCGAAGCGTCTACGCCGACGGCGAGGTCGAAGAAGAGGCAACCTGTAAGGATTACTTACAGGTTCGGCAGGAAGGACGCCGCGAGGTCCGCCGGAATGTGAAGACTTACCGCCTGGAGCTGATCATGGCCGTAGGCTTCAAGGTGCGCTCTCCGCGAGGCGTCCAGTTCCGACGATGGGCAGGTTCGGTCCTGGCCGACTATCTGGTGAAGGGCTTCCTTCTCAACGATCAACGGCTGAAGGATGCCGAACGCGCGGACTATTTCAATGACCTGCTACTCCGAATCCGCGATATTCGAAGTTCGGAGAAGCGGTTCTACCTGACGCTTCGCGATCTTTTCAAAGCCAGCAGCAGCGACTACGACGGCACTGCAGAAACCGCCCGGACCTTCTTCGCCACCATTCAGAACAAACTGGTGTACGCGGTTACCGGTCGAACGGCAACTCAGCTGATACTGCAGCGGGCGGATCCAGATGCGGCCCACATGGGCTTGACGCATTGGGTTGGGGGCCAACCGCGCAAGGCGGACGCGCTGGTGTCCAAGAACTATCTAGATCAACATGAACTTGATCAGCTCAATCGCCTGGTCACCATGTTCCTGGATTTCGCTGAAGACCGCGCCGAGCGGCGCGTCGAAACTCGAATGGCAGATTGGATCAAGCAGACAGATCGATTCCTGGACTTCAATGAGCGTGCGATTCTTGGCGACGCTGGAAAGGTTTCACACCTGCAGATGGAAGAAGAAATCTCTGCCCGATATGCATCATTCGATGCCCGCAGACGCTCAGTGGCTGCCTTGCTTGCCGAGTCCGAAGCGGACAATGACCTGCATCAACTGCAAGCGGAAGCCAAACGTCTTGCCGTGACAGGGAAGAAGGACAGGGGTCGGTCATGACCTGCAGCGTTTCTCCCTGCCTGCGCCCGTTCGCACTGGCCGCCGCATTGCTCCTCCTGCTCGCCGGGTGCGGCGATGCCACGCCCTCTTCCAACGCCGGCAAGCCACGCCGCGTGCTCGACAGCACCGCGCAGGTGGAAGATACGTTGGAGGTCAGCGGCACCGCCGATCAGCGCCTGCTGGGCTTCCTGCATGCGCGCTATGGCGACAACGCCCGGCTGGACGCGCCGTGGCAGGACCAGTGGGACGACACCGAGGTGGAGGCGCTGCGCCCGGTCACGCGCAGCGTATGTGCCCGTGATACGCGCGATACCGATGGGCAGGTGCAGACGCTGCTGGCGGTCTGCCAGACGCTGGACGCCGCCGCCAGCGTGGAACCGGGTCGGCTGGACCTGTACGTGCTGCGCGATGGTCCGGCTGTTGGCACCACCGAAGCACCGCTGCTGGTCATCGCCCAGCGCCTGCAGGGCCAGTACGGTCGCAGGGGCGCGCCGGGCACGGTCGAGCTCGAGCAGCTTGGCCCGCACCGCCACGCGTTCCGCATCACCCATGGCCAGATCCAGCGGGGCGTCACCCTCGCCTCGCGCACCTATGTGGCCGTGCACGCCAACCGCCTGCGCGAGGTGGCGGTGCTGCGCGAACACATCGACAACAGCGCTGCCCGGGCCTGCGGCGACGCAGGCAAGGGCTGCGATGACACCCCGTTCAATGTCGACTTCAGCATCGCCGTGGGCGCCGCCGACGCGGTGGACGGCTACTGGCCGCTGACCGTGCGCAGCCGCGGGCAGGACTGCGCCGGGCCGGCGCACAGCTACGACCTGATCGCGTTCGATGCAGGCGCGCGCCGCTACGCGGTACCGGCGGAACTGCAGCGCGCGGGCTGCGCCGAATAACCGGGCGCCGCTGCACCAGGTGGCCCGGTCGGGCGGCCACGCCCATGCAGGGCCGGCCGACACCGCGTAAAATCGCGGGTCTGCCCCCACACGCGAGAACTGCATTGAAGATCCTGGTCATCGGCGCCGGCGGCCGTGAACACGCCCTGGCCTGGAAGCTGGCCCAGTCCGCGACGGTGGAGGAAGTGATCGTGGCACCCGGCAACGCCGGTACCGCGACCGAGGCCAAGTGCCGCAACGTGCCGGTCAAGGTCACCGACCTGGACGGGCTGCTGGCCCTGGTGGCCGCCGAGGGCATCGGCCTGACCGTGGTCGGCCCGGAAGTGCCGCTGGTGGCCGGCGTGGTGGACCGTTTCCGTGCCGCCGGGCACCGCATCTTCGGGCCGACCGCCGCCGCCGCGCAGCTGGAAGGCAGCAAGGCGTACGCCAAGGACTTCCTGGCCCGCCACAACATCCCGACCGCGTTCTATGCGGTGCACACCGAGATCGAGCCGGCGCTGGCCTACATCCGCGAGAAGGGCGCACCGATCGTGGTCAAGGCCGACGGCCTGGCCGCGGGCAAGGGCGTGATCGTGGCGATGACCCTGGCCGAGGCCGAAGACGCGGTGCGCGACATGCTGTCGGGCAATGCGTTCGGCGACGCCGGTGCGCGCGTGGTGATCGAGGAGTTCCTCGACGGCGAAGAAGCCAGTTTCATTTCCATGGTGGACGGCACCACCGCACTGCCGATGGCGACCTCGCAGGACCACAAGCGCGTGGGCGACGGCGACACCGGCCCGAACACCGGCGGCATGGGCGCGTACTCGCCGGCCCCGGTGGTCACCGATGAGGTGCATGCCCGCGTGATGCGCGAGGTGGTCAACCCGACCGTGCAGGGCATGATCGCCGACGGCATTCCGTTCACCGGTTTCCTCTATGCCGGGCTGATGATCGATGCCAGCGGCGCGCCGAAGGTGATCGAGTTCAACGTGCGGTTCGGCGACCCGGAAACGCAGCCGGTGATGCTGCGCCTGCAGTCGGACCTGATGGAACTGATGCAGGCGGCAATCGACGCACGCCTGCACGAGGTACAGGCCCAGTGGGATCCGCGCCCGTCGCTGGGCGTGGTGATGGCCGCCAGGCCGTACCCGGAAACGCCGATCAGCGGCGACGTGATCCATGGGCTGGACACGGTGCCGGCCACGGCCAAGGTGTTCCATGCGGGCACGGCGCTGGACGCGCAGGGCCAGGTAGTGAGCGCGGGCGGCCGGGTGCTGTGCGTGGCGGCGCTGGGCGACAGCGTGGGCGATGCGCAGGCCAACGCGTATGCGGGCGTGGCGAAGGTGACCTGGGACAACGAGTTCCACCGCACCGACATCGGCTGGCGGGCGATCGCGCGGGAGAAGTGAGGCCGCGCTGATCCACGCATGGCGTGGAGCGTGTGACACCAGCGGCCCGGCATTGCCGGGCCGTTGCGTTACAGGACCGACGCTTCCAGAAAAGAAAAGGCCCGGCAGTGCCGGGCCTTTCATCACCTCAACGCTGCCCCGCATTACGCGGTAAACAGCGCCTTCATCTTCTTCAGCGCGTTCGCTTCGACCTGGCGGATGCGCTCGGCCGACACGCCGTACTCGTCGGCCAGTTCCTGCAGGGTGACCTTGCTGTCCGCGTCCAGCCAGCGACGGCGGATGATGTCGCGCGAACGCGCATCCAGCTCGGCCATGCCTTCGCGCAGCAGCTGCAGCTTGTTGTCTTCGCTGTCGGCGCGCTCGTAGGCCATCGACGGATCTTCCGCGTCGGCCACCAGGTACGCAGCCGGCGACGGCGGGGCGTTTTCGTTGTCTTCGTCGCTGGGTGCATCGAAACCGATATCGCGGCCGGACAGGCGCGATTCCATTTCAAGCACTTCACGTTCCGAGACGTTCAGGTCCTTGGCCACGGCGCGCACTTCGGCCGCGTTCATCCAGCCCAGACGGGTCTTGGACTTGCGCAGGTTGAAGAACAGCTTGCGCTGCGCCTTGGTGGTGGCGACCTTCACGATGCGCCAGTTCTTCAGGATGAACTCGTGCATTTCCGCACGGATCCAATGCACCGCGAACGACACCAGGCGTACGCCCATGTCCGGGTCGAAGCGCTTCACCGCCTTCATCAGGCCGATGTTGCCTTCCTGGATCAGGTCGCCCAGGGCGAGGCCGTAGCCGTTGTAGCCACGGGCCACGTGCACCACGAAGCGCAGGTGGGAATGGACCAGCTCGCGCGCGGCGTCCAGGTCCAGCTCGTCGCGGAAGCGGCGGGCCAGGTCCTGCTCGTCATCGACCGACAGCACCGGGATCTGGTGCACGGCACCGATGTAGGCGTCCAGCGAACCGAGCGCACTGGGAATCGGGAGATTGTTTGCCACAAGGGCAGTAGACGTGTTCTGGCTCATAGGGCTCATCTTAGCAGTCTGAAACTTGGACTGCTAAAGGGGAAAGAAGTTCCAGCGTTCTGTTCATGCAACGATGGCACTGATTACCTGGATAACGTACCGCGAAATGATGACAGTGGCGAGAGGGCCGGGAAAATACATAAAACCCATTCAAATCAATCATTTGATAGGGTAAATGCGGCGCGGAAGCGTCGATTTCTGCTGAACGGCCCGTTCCCCGCCCCCATTCAGGCCGAAAGTGTTGGCAGGCATTCAGCCCGACGGGCCGGGTGCGGAGCCGCCCAGTGAGGGGAGCGATGGATCGGGGGGCGGTGGCCCCAAAGCCGGGCAGAGCCCGGCGCTACGCGCGCGCGCCGAAGCCGACCGCCGAAGCCGCCATCTCCGGTAGTGCCACGCCATGCGTGGCAGGCCAGACAATGACGAAGACGGATGCGTGGCAGGCCACACAATGAAGAAGACCAATGCGTGGCAGGCCAGACAATGACGAAGCCTAGTAATACCCCGCCATATTCAAGAAAAACCCCTTCTGGTCATACTTCAGCTCGGTCATGTCATCGCTGAACTCGGTGAAGTTGTAGCCCACCCCGACCTTGAAGTTCTCCCCCACCCGGCGGTCCACGCCCAGCAGCCAACCCTTGCGGACGCCGCCGTCGCGTACCTTCAGCCAGCGGTGCTCGGCCAGCCCTTCCCACTTTTCGAACAGGCGATAGCGCAGCTGCAGGGCGGCAAAGTCGGCGCGGCTGTCCAGCCAGGCGCCTTCGCCGCGGCCGGTGCGGTAGTCGCCCCAGCGTGAGGCGAGTTTGGCCGCCACTTCCCAGCGCGCGCCCAGCTGGCGGATGCCCTCCAGCGACAGCACCTGCGAGCGCTGGTCGTACAGGTTGCCGCCTTCCTGGCCCAGCGAGGCCACGTCGTAGAGATAGGTGAACTTGCCGAAGCCCGCCCAGCCGGTGGCGTCGTGCGGACGCCAGGCGAAGCCCATGTTGGTCTCCACCAGCTTGGCGTCGGCCACCGGGTTGATGCGGTCGTCGGTGTCGGCGTAGTTGGCGCGCAACGCAAAGCGCCAGTCTTCGTTGAGCTTGTACAGCAGGCGGTTGGTGGTCACCCACTGCTCGCGCTGCTCGGCACCGCTGTCGCGGCGGTACTCCAGCTTGCTGTTCCACTGCGCCACCGCGTCGGTGCGGCCGCCGCTGACGCTGTACGCGCGGCGGTCGATACGGCCCACGGTGGACTCCAGTTCGCCGTCCATCACGGTGAAGCCCAGGTTCCAGCCCTGCGCGGGATAGAAGTCCATGCCGAAGGTGTGCACCAGCCCGGCGCTGTCCTGACGGCGGTCCTTGAGGTACTGGCTTTCGTTGTAGACGTTGACCTGGTTGCTCAGGCGCCAGCGCTGGCCCAGCGTCCAGCCGCTCTGCAGGCCGGTGTCGAACAGCGGGTCGGTGCCGGTGCGGTCGGTGCTGTAGCTGTAACTGCCGTACAGGCTGTGGTCCGGCGCCATGCGGTACTCGGCGTCCACCTTGGCCCCGTTGCCGCGGCTGCCGCCGCTGACTTCGGCGCCCACGCTGCTGCGGTCGCCGAACAGGTAGCGCGCGCCCAGGGTGAGCAGGTCGTTCTTCTCGTACGCGCCGCCGTCATCGTCCAGGGTGACCTGGCCGGTGCCGTACAGCTCCCACGACGACCCGAAGCGCTGCCGGTAGCCGATTGCGGCCAGCATC
>NZ_QAIW01000381.1:6940-13749 GCF_003061285.1 Stenotrophomonas sp. HMWF003
TAGCCGAGGAACTCCGCGCCGTATTCCTGGATCGGCTGGCCGGTGTCCTGGCGGGCCACCGAGAAGCCGGCGTCCACGTCGCGCCACCACGCGCCCACGCTCCAGTCCTGTGCGGTCCAGCCCAGCTCGCGCAGGTTGGCACGCGCTTCCACCGCGCTGGCCGTGCCCGAGCGCCGCCCTTCGTACGGGTTGCGCCGGATGAAACTCAGGCCGCCGTTGTCGGAATAGAAGACGGGTGCGGCGGTGGCATCGGTGCGGGTCTGTTCCACTTTCAGGTAGGTACCGCGCCCGGCCTGCAGGGTCAGGTCGGCGCCCTTGAGGCTGTAGTTTTCGCCGCTGCGGTTTTCGTCGATCCAGGTGCCGCCGATCGCCACGTGGTCGCCGATCCACTGGCGGCCGCGCGCACCGTAGGTGACGTCGTCGCTGCTGAAGCCCAGCGGCACGTATTCGTAATCCACCAGCAGCAGCTGGTCGTAGCCGTCCAGCGGCATGTCACGGGTGATGCTGCGGACGTTCTCGCGGGTGAGCTGGGCCAGCGGCCGGGTCAGGATCAGGCGGCCCTGCAGGTCGTCGATCTCGTAGTCCACGCCCTCCTGCAGGGTGGCGCGGGTCTCGGTGCGCCCGGTGGTGCGGTCGCGCACTTCCAGCACCACCTGCTCCGAGCCGGGCAGCACGTCGGTGTGGCGCAGGTAGTACAGGCTGCCGCCGGTGCCGAGGAATTCGCTGTGCCCCGGTGCCGACTGCGCTTCGGAGCCGAACACCTTCAACTGCGAACGCGCCTCGCCCAATGGCGTGGCCTCCAGCGAGCGCCAGTTCAACGCGCCGCCGTACAGCGAGCGCACGTACTGGCCGTACTCGGTCCCGGTGATGCCGGTGGCGTAGTTGCCCCACAGCGCCTGGCTCTGGTCCCAGTCCACGCGCAGGTACAACCGGCCCTGCGTGTCCACGTCGCGGTAGGTGGTGGAATCGTCGCCGTACACCGGGTAGTACAGGTCCGGGTCGAGGCGACGGAACACGTCCTGTGCATCGGCCTGGGTGAAGTCGCGGAACAGGTACTTCAGCTCGCGGTCCTGGGTATCGGCCTGCGCGGTCACCAGGTACTTGCCGCGCATCTTGCCCTTCAGATAGAAGGCCAACCGGCCGTCGCTGAGGAAGCCATCGGTGTCGCGGTCGTCGGCGGCCAGCGGCTGTACGTTGCCGCTGGCGCTGTTCCTGGACAGCGTCACATCGGCGATGGCCACCAGGAACAGGTAGCGCCCGGTCACGTCCACGTCCAGCTGGCGTTGCGCCGAAGGGGCATCGCGCGCTTCCACGCTGACGTCGTAGCGGTGCTGGCCCACCGGCTCCAGGAACTCGGCGGCGAACTTCTGCTCCAGGTCCACCGGGAAGTCCTGGCCGTTGATGCGCACCCGGCTGTTGGGTTCCAGGTTGCGCCCATACAGGCGCACGCGTGAGCCGTGGATGGGAATGTTCTGCAGTCGAAGCGTGCTCTGCCCGTAGATGCTGTTGCTGACCTGCAGGTCCTGCGCGCTGTCGCCGTCGAGCGCCTGGCCCAGCGTTTTCTGCACGTTCTCGCGGGTCACCTGCAGGCCGCGGTCGAAGTCGGCCGGGGTCACCAGCTGGATGCGCTGGATGCGGGTCTCATCGAACGCGCCGCCGGCACCGTAGGCGCGCGCCACGTAAATCAGGTCATCGCCGGTGCGCAGCTTGATCTGCTCGGGCAGCGTGCCATCCCATTCTGCGTCGCCCACGTAATCGGCCGGCAACGGGATCCGCGCCAGCGGGGTGACCAGGTCGGTGTCGGTGCCGCGGTACAGCGTTACCTCCAGCTTCTGGATGAAGGAGGCGTAGTTGTTGTAGCTGTGGAAGCGCAGCGGGCGAGTCACCCGGCCGTTCTCGAACGGCACCGTGGCCGCCGCCTGTACGCTCAGGCTGGGCGGCACCATGGTGGGGTCTTCGGTGGCCCACACCACGCCGCCGTTGGGCAGTTCGGCCATGAACTGGCCGCCGGGGCCGGCGACATCCGGCGTGGTGGCCGGTGCCAGTGGTACCGCAGTGGCCGCGCGCGGATCGACGCGGCCGGGCAACGGCAGCACCGCCGCATCGTCATCGCCGATGCGCAGCAACAGGCCGTCGTCGCTGCGGCAGCTGTCGTCCTGGCAGCGGATCGCATCCGGTGCAGTGGACGGCAACGCCGTCTGGGCGATGGCCGGCACGGTGGCCAGCAACAGCGCCGTGCCCAGCGCAAGCGGCGCGCGGCGAAGAAGAATCGCGGTCCAGGTCGAGGGTCTGCTCAGGGTGATATCCATGGGTCAACGCCCCTCCCGGTTGGTGCGGTCCGCGCCGGGAGGAGGCTCGGGTGGATCGTCCAGCCGCAGCCGGTGCAGCGTGCTGCCGTCGCCGCCCACGACCTCGATGTGGCTGGCGGCTGCAATCGCTGCCGGCACGCGCGTGGCCAGCGCCGTCTGCACCACCTGAGCACGCAGCCGGGCCAGCGCCTCCTGGCCCGAGGCCGCGGTGAGCAGCACACGGCCGCCACCGCGCGTGACCAGCGCCTGTGCCGCCTTGTCCAGCACGGCGTCGCGGCTGGCATCCAGGCGTGCGCTGCCGGGCGCGAACAAGGCGTCGCCCAGGTCGATCCGGACCGGCCGGGGCGCCGTCGCGTCGCCGGGCGATGCGGTGCTCAGCGCGCCATCGGGCATGCGCACGCCGAAGTCGAAGCGGGCCGGCAGCCCGGGCGTGATCCGCCGCACCAGCGGGTTGGGCGTGGTGAAGCGCGCCCCGCTGGGCAGGGTGGACGGATCCACCTTGAGGATGAAGTTGCGCCCGCGTGCCTGGCCGCCCGGGATGCCCACCAGGTGATAGCGGCCGAAGGCATCGGTCTCCATCAGCAGGCCTTCCACCGCTGCCACGCGCACGCCGGGGATGCCCCGCTCGCCCGGATCCTGCACGCCGTTGCCGTTGCGGTCGTCGAACACGCTGCCGATGATCAGGCTCTCGTCGAGCAGCGGATCGGTGGTGATGTCCACGTCGGCCGAGGCCACGTTGCCGATGCTGCGGTTCTCGCCATCGATGGCGGTGATGCGGTTGGTGTGCACGCCCGTGCCGGTGCCTGCGCCGACGCGCAGGTAGTACACCACCGTGGCGCGCTCGCCCACCGGGATGTCGATGCCGTCGATGCGCAGCGGCTGCACGCCGCTGGTGCGTGCATCGTTGTCGCCGTCCTGCACCGCGAAGCCACCGCGGACGAAGGTGAAGCCCGGCGGCAGCGTGTCCAGCAGGGTGGCGCCGTTGGCATCCACCTCGCCCACGTTGTCGATGGTCACCGTGTACCGCACCAGGTCACCGATCTGCGCACTGCGCTTGGCCGCCACCTTGGTCAGGCGCAGCACGGCCTGCTGGCCGGCCACGGTGACGGCCACGTTGGCGTCGGCGCACAGCGCGGTGGGAATGGACACATCGCAGACCCGGTAGCGGAAGCTGTCGGTGCCGGCGAAGCCTGCGGCGGGCGTGTAGCTGCACAGGCCATTGGCGCACTGCGCGCTGCCATGGGCCGGTGCGGTCACCACCTGCAGCGAGGCCGGGTCCAGCGGCGCGCTGCGGGCGCTGTCGTTGGCCAGCACGTCGATCTGCACGGGCGCCGTGCTGTTCACCGTGATCGCGTCGTCCACCAGGGTGAGCACGTTCGGCTCCACGGTCACGGTGACCGTGGCGGTGGCGCACATGGCCGGGTCGGCCACGTCGCACACCTGGTAGTCGAAGGCCTGTACGCCGGCGAAGTTGGTCAACGCGGCAAAGCGGATACGCGCGCGCGGCAGCACCGTGGCCGTGCCATACGGCGGCGGCGCGGTGATGGTCACCGTCACCGTATCCGGATCGATCGGCGTGCCGTTGACGCGGTCGTTGCCCAGCACGTCGATTTCGATCACGCCGTCCTGCGGCACCTGCACCTGGTCATCCTCGGCATCCACGCCGGGCGCGGCGGCGATGACGGTCACGCTCACCGTGCCGGTGTCGCACACGGTGGGCTGGTTGAGCAGGCACAGGGTGTAGGTGGTGCTGTAGCTGCCCGGTGCCAGCCCGGCGGCCACGTCCACCCAGCCGTCCGCGCTGAAGGTCAGCGCATTGGTGGCCACCGGCGCGAAGCTCACCTGGGCCGGGTCCAGCGGCGCGGTGTTGAAAGTATCGTTGGTAAACACATTCACCACGCGTGCCTGCCCGGCCGGCCCGATCGGACCGGCGCTGTCGTCCACCGCCAGCAGTGCACCCACCGGCCCCTGCACCAGTACCGTGGCGATGGCGGTGGTGCAGTTGGTCGGCACGCCGTTCTCGCAGAGCTGGTAGGCAAGCTGCACCTGGCCCGGCTGCACGCCGGCGGCCACCATGATCTGGCCCTGGTTGTTCATGGTGTAGCCCGGCGTGCTGCCGGTGAGGCTGGCCACCACGCTGCCCACCGGCGGCGGCGACACGTTGTTGAAGCTGTCGTTGTCCAGCACCGAGCGCGCGATGGTGCCGCCCACCGACGGGTCCACCGGCGTACTGGTGAAATCGTCGTTGACCGACAGCACCACGTTGGCCGACCCGGACAGCGTGAGCGTGACGCTGGCCGTGCCGCACTGCGCGCTGTACGGCGCCGGCAGGCAGACCTGGTAGGTGAAGATCACCGGCCCGGTGGTGCCCGACGGCGGCGTGTAGCTGAAGCTGCCATCGGCGTTGAACACCAACCCGGCCACCGCGCCGCTGGTGAGGGTGTAGAGCGCGCCGGGCGGCGTGTTGTCGTTGGACGACACGTTGCCAAGGGTCGGGCGCCCGGCCGGGGCGGTGACGCTGTCGTTCTGCGGGGCCGGGGTGATCACCAGGGTGACGCCGGCGGTGGTGCAGTTGGCCGGTGCGGCCGCTTCGCAGACCTGGTAGGTGATGAGGGTGGCGCCGGAGGCAACGCCGGTACCCACGCCGATCGTGCCATCGGGGTTGATGGTGATGCCGGCCGGCGCGCCCACCAGGCTCAGGATCACGTCGCCGGGCGGCGGCGGGCTGACCCCGTTGAGGCGGTCGTTGGCGAGCACGCTGGCCGACGAGGTGGCACCGGGCAGCACATCGGTGAGCACATCATCGCCGGCCACCAGCGTGCCGTTGTTGATGTTGATGGTGACCGTGGCGGTGCCGCAGCTGGCCGCATACGGCGCCGGCAGGCAGGCCTGGTAGGTGAAGCTGACCGGGCTGGGCGTGCCGCCCGGCGGGGTGTAGGTGAACGCACCGGTGCTGGCCAGGGTCAGGCCGGCCGGTGCCGGGCCCAGCACGGTATAGACCGCCGCGGCCGGCATGTTGTCGTTGCTCGCTACGGTGGTGGCCAGCGTCTGCCCGACCGGTACCGAGTACGCATCGTTCTGCGGGGCCGGGCTGACCACCACGGTGACGCTGGCGGTGTCGCAGTTGGCGGGCGCGGCGGCTTCGCAGATCTGGTACGTGAGCGCGGTTGCACCGGACGTAACGCCGGTCGACACGCTGATCCTGCCGTCGGTGCCGATGCTGAAGCCCGCCGGCGCACCGACCAGGCTCAGCAGCACGTCGCCCGCGGCCGGCGGCGACACCCCGTTGAGGCTGTCGTTGGCCAGCACGCTGGGCCCGGAAGTGCTGCCCGGGGCCACGCCGGTGAACGTGTCATCGCCGGCCACCAGCTGGCCGTTGTTGATGTTGATGGTGACGATGGCGCGTCCGCACAGGCTGGCATTCGGCGCCGGCAGGCAGACCTGGTAGGCCACGCTGACCGGGCCGACCACGCCGATCGGAGGGGTGTAGGTGAAGCTGCCGTTGGCGTTGAACGTCAGGCCGGCCGGCGCGGTGTCCTGCAGCGTGAACTGCGCACCGGGTGGCGTGTTGTCGTTGGCGGCCACGGTGTTGGACAGGGTCTGCCCGGCCTGCACGGCGTAGGCGTCGTCCTGCGGCGCCGGGGTGACCACCACGGTGACGCTGGCGGTATCGCAGTTGGACGGCGCGGCTGCTTCGCAGATCTGGTAGGTGATGGTGGTCGGCCCGGAGCCTACGCCGCTGCCCACGGTGAGGGTGCCGTCGGGGTTGAGCGTGAAGCCACCCGGCGCACCCACCAGGCTCAACAGCACATCGCCCGCGGCCGGCGGCGACACCCCGTTGAGGCTGTCGTTGGCCAGCACGCTGGTGCCGGTGGTGGCGCCGGGCAACACACCGACCAGCGTGTCATCGCCTGCGCTCAGGGTGCCGTTGTTGATGTTCAGCGCCACCGTGGCGGTGGCACACAGGCTGCCGTTCGGCGCCGGCAGGCAGGTCTGGTAGGTGAAGCCCACCGGCGACACCGCACCGGCCGGCGGCGCATAGGTGAAGCTGCCATCGGGGTTGAAGGTCAGGCCCGGCGGCGGCATGGCCTGCACGGCCCAGGTGGAGCCGGCCGGCATGCTGTCGTTGGTGGCCACGCTGTTGCTCAGCGTCTGCCCGGCCTGCACAGAGAACGCGTCGTTCTGCGGGGTCGGGCTGACAATGACGGTAACGCTGGCGGTGGCGCAGTTGCCCGGCGCGGCGGCTTCGCAGATCTGGTAGGTGAGCGTGGTCGGGCCAGCGCTGACGCCGGTCGCCACGGTGATCGTGCCGGTGGGCGTGATCGCAAAGCCTGCCGGTGCACCGACCAGGGTCAGCAGCACGTTGGCCGCGGCCGGCGGCGACACCCCGTTGAGGCTGTCGTTGGCCAGCACGCTGGCCGCCGAGGTGGTGCCCGGTGCGACGCCGCTGAGCGTGTCGTTGCCGGCCAGCAGCGTGCCGGTGGCGATGTTGAAGGTGAC
>NZ_QAIW01000381.1:13772-16411 GCF_003061285.1 Stenotrophomonas sp. HMWF003
GGTGCCGGCAGGCAGGCCTGGTAGGTGAAGCTCACCGGGCTCGGCGTGCCGGGCAGCGGGGCGTAGGTGAACGACCCGTCGGGGTTGAAGGTCAGCCCAGCCGGCACGGTGCCCTGCACGGTGAAGGTCGACCCCGCCGGCAGGTTGTCGTTGGTCGCCACGCTGTTGCTCAACGTCTGCCCGGCCTGCACCGAGAAGGCATCGTTCAGCGGCGTGGGGCTGACGATGACGGTGATGCTGGCGGTATCGCAGTTGGTCGGCGCGGCGGCTTCGCAGATCTGGTAGGTGAGCGTGGTGGTGCCCGATGTCACGGTGCTGCCCACGCTCAGGGTGCCGTCGGCATTGAGGGTGTAACCGGCCGGCGCACCGACCAGGCTCAGTACAACGCTGGCCGGCAGCGGCGGGCTCACCGCATTGAGCGTGTCGTTGGCCAGCACGCTGACGCTGGTGGTGCCGCCTGCGGCGACGCCGCTGAGGGTGTCGTCCACCGCCACCAGGGTGCCGTTGCTGATGTTGAGGGTGACGGTAGCGGTGCTGCACAGCGCGGCGTTCGGCGCCGACAGGCATGCCTGGTAGGTGAAGACCACCGGGCTGGGGGTACCGATCGGCGGGGTGTAGGTGAAGGTGCCATCGGCGTTGAAGGTCAGCCCGGCCGGCGTGGCGCCCTGCAGCGCCCAGGTCGAGCCTGCCGGCAGGTTGTCGTTGGCGGCCACGTTGCCGTTGCTGATGGAGCCGCCGGCCTGCACGGCATACGCGTCGTTCTGCGCGGCCGGGCTGATCACCAGCGACACCGTGGCGGTATCGCAGTTGGACGGCGCGGCGGTTTCGCAGATCTGGTAGGTCAGCGTGGCCGGGCCGGAGGTGACGCCGGCGGGCACGGTGATGGTGCCATCGGCGGCGATGGCGTAGCCGGCCGGCGCACCGACCAGGCTCAGCTGCACGCTCGCCGCTGCCGGCGGGCTCACCGTGTTGAGCGCATCGTTGGCCAGCACGCTGGGCGTGGCGGTGCCGGGCACGATGCCGACGAAACTGTCATCGCCAGCCACCAGCGTGCCCAGGTTGACGTTCACCGTGGCCGTGGCGAGGCCGCACACGCCGCCGTTGGGCGCGGGCAAACAGGTCTGGTAGGTGAAGGTGACCGCCCCGGTGGTGCCCACCGGCGGGGTGTAGGTGAAGCTGCCATTGGCGTTGAACTGCAGGCCGGTCGGCGGGGTGCCCTGCACCGCCCAGCTCGACCCCGCCGGCATGCCATCGTTGGCGGCCACGCTGACGCCCGCAAGCGTGCCACCGGCCTGCACGGCGAATGCATCGATCTGCGGTGCCGGGGTGATCACGAAGCGGATCGCGGCGGCGGCGCAGTTGGTCGGCGACGCGGCCTCGCACAGCTGGTAGTTCAGCACGGTGGCACCGGCAGCAGCACCGGCTGGCACCTGCACGGTGCCGTCGTTGTTGATCACGAACCCGGGCGGCGCGCCCACCAGCAGCAGCTGCACATCGGCAGACGCCGGCGGGGTGACCCCGTTGAGGGCGTCGTTGGTGAGCACGCTGGGCGTGGCCGAACCACCGGTGATCGGCGCCGCGAACGTATCGTCGTTGGCCTCCACCGCGTTCACCGCGATGTTCAAGGTGGCGGTCGCCGTGCCGCACACCGCGGCGTCCGGCGCCGGCAGGCAGGCCTGGTAGCTGAAGGTGACCGGCCCGAGGGTGCCGGCCGGCGGCGTATAGGTGAAGCTGCCGTTGCTGTTGAAGACCAGCCCCTGCGGCGGCGCGGCCACGCTCCAGGTGGAGCCGGCCGGCATGTTGTCGTTGCCCGACACGTTGCCGGTGTTGGGCTGGCCGGACTGCACCGCGATCACGTCGTTGACCGGCACCGGGCGCACCACCAGCGCGATGTTGGCCGTGGCGCAGTTGTTGGCCGCCGCGGTTTCGCAGACCTGGTAGACCAGCACGATGGCGCCGGTGGGCGCAGTGGCTGCCACCGACAGCGTGCCGGTGGGGTTGAGGGTGAAACCGGCCGGTGCGCCCACCAGCGACAGCGACACCGTGGCCGCGGCCGGCGGGGTCACCCCGTTGAGCGCATCGTTGCCGAGCACGCTGGGCGTACTGGCACCCGGTGCGATCGCACCGAAGCTGTCATCGGCCGCCACCAGCAGGCCGTTGTTGATGTTCAACGTGGCCGTGGCGGTGCCGCACACGGCGCTGTTCGGCGCAGGCAAACAGGCCTGGTACGTGAAACTGGCCGGGCTGGTGGTGCCCGCCGGCGGTGCATAGGTGAAGCTGCCATCGGCGTTGAAGGTGACCCCGGCCGGCGGCGTGCCCTGCAGCGCGTACACCGATCCGATCGGCATGTTGTCGTTGCCCGACACGTTGCCGCTCAGGGTCTGCCCGGCCTGCACGGCGAAGGCGTCGTTGGCCGGTGCCGGAGCGACCACGAGGGCCACGCTGGCGGTGGCGCAGTTGGCCGACGCGGCGGCCTCGCAGATCTGGTAGGTAAGCGTGGTGGCACCGGACGCGGTGCCGGTGGCCACGCTGACGGTGCCGTCGGCGGCGATCGCAAAGCCGGTGGGCGCGCCCACCAGCGACAGCACCACGTCGGCCGGCAACGGCGTGGCGGCGTTGAGGGTGTCGTTGGCCAGCAC
>NZ_QAIW01000381.1:16421-17452 GCF_003061285.1 Stenotrophomonas sp. HMWF003
GGTGGGCGACGCCGTGCCCGGCGCGATCGGCGTGGCGAAGGTATCGGCCACCGCCACCAGCGTGCCGCTGTTGACGTTGAGCGTTGCGTTCGCAGTGGCGCACACGCCCGCATCGGGTGCCGGCAGGCAGACCGTGTAGGCGAAGGTGGACGCGCCGCTGAAGCCGACGGGCGGGGTGTAGACCAGGCTGCCATCGCTGGCCAGCACCAGCCCGTCCGGCGCGGTGCCCACCACCTGGAAGACCGCACCGGCCGGCGCGTTGTCGTTGGTGGCCACGCTGCTGGTAAGCACCTGCCCGGCCGCGGTGGACAGCGCATCGTCCAGCGCCGACGGCGCCACCACCAGGCGGATCGTCGCGGTATCGCAGTTGCCGGGCGCGGCGGCCTCGCACAGCTGGTAGGTGAGGTTCTTGACCCCGGCAGGGGTGCCGGCGGCCACGGTCACCGCGCCTTCGGCGGTGATGGCCAGGCCGGCCGGTGCGCCCACCAGCGACAGCAGCACGTTGGCCACCGCCGGCGGGGTGATGCCGTTGAGCGAATCATTGGCCAGCACCGAGGTGGTGCTGCCGCCGCTGACCGGGCTGATCGGGGTGCTGCTGAAATCATCGCCCGTGGCGGCCAGGCTGCCCACGGTGAGGGTGATGGCGGCACTGGCAGTGGCGCACAGCGCCGCGTTCGGCGCCGGCAGGCAGACCTGGTAATCGAAGGTCACCGGCGAGGTCACGCCGGCCGGCGGCACATAGGTGAAGCTGCCCGAGCCGGTGAAGGTCAGCCCGGCCGGCACCGGGCCGACCACGCTGAACAGTGCGCCCGGCGGCACGTTGTCGTTGTCGCCCACGCTGCCGTTGAGGGGCTGCCCGGCGGCGGTGGAGAAGGTGTCGTTGCTGGCCGACGGCGTCACCACCAGGCGCAGGGTGGCACTGGCGCAGTTGCTGGGCAGCACCGCTTCGCAGACCTGGTAGGTGAGCACCACCGCGCCACTGGTCGCGGCGGCGGGCACCTGCAACAGGCCGTTGGCATCCAGCGCGTACC
>NZ_QAIW01000381.1:17462-17694 GCF_003061285.1 Stenotrophomonas sp. HMWF003
ATCAGGCTCAGCAGCACACTGGCGGCGGCCGGCGGGGTGACACCGTTGAGCGTGTCATTGACCAGCACGCTGCTGGCGCTGGTGCCACCGGGGGCGAGTGGCGTCGCGCTGATGTCGTCGTCGCGTGCCACCAGGGTGCCCGCGTTGACGTTGATGGTGGCGGTGGCGGTACTGCACTGCGCGCTGTCGGGCGCGGGCAGGCAGACCTCATAGGTGAACGTGACCGGGCCGG
>NZ_QAIW01000381.1:17763-20227 GCF_003061285.1 Stenotrophomonas sp. HMWF003
TCGGCACCGAACTGCAGGCCCGCCGGCACCGCGCCGGGCACGCGGAACACCGCACCGGCCGGTGCGTTGTCATTGGTGCCCACATTGCCGGCCAACAGCTGCCCGGCCGGGGTGGAGAACACATCGGCCGCCGCCAACGGCGCAACCAGCAGGCGGATCTGGGCGGTATCGCAGTTGCCCGGCAGCGCCGCTTCGCACAGCTGGTAGGTCAGCGTGACCGCACCGGCCGGCACGCCGCTGGCGACGGCGAGCACGCCATCGCTGCCCAGCGTGTAGCCCGAAGGCGCGCCCACCAGGGTGAGCAGCACATCGGCCGACGGCGGCGGCACGGTGCCATTGAGGCTGTCGTTGCCCAGCACCGACGCCGTGCTGCCGCCCACGGCAGGATTGATCGGCGTGGCACGCAGGTCATCGTCGTTGGCCACCAGGGTGCCGGCATTGACGTTGACCGTGACCGACGCGCCGGCGCACACGGCGGTGTCCGGTGCGGGCAGGCAGGCCTGATAGGCGAAGGT
Source organism: Stenotrophomonas sp. HMWF003 (assembly GCF_003061285.1). Taxonomy (NCBI): domain Bacteria; kingdom Pseudomonadati; phylum Pseudomonadota; class Gammaproteobacteria; order Lysobacterales; family Lysobacteraceae; genus Stenotrophomonas; species Stenotrophomonas sp. HMWF003. Next base: position 18,279 of record NZ_QAIW01000381.1, read on the forward strand.
GACCGCGCCCTGGGTACCCACCGGCGGCGTGTAGGTGAAGGTGCCATTCGGATTGAACACCAGCCCGGCCGGCGCGGTGCCGCTCAGGCTGAAGCTGGCGTTGGCCGGTACGTTGTCGTTGCCGGCCACGTTGCCGGTCACCGGCACGCCCACCTGCGTGCTCAGCGTGTCATTCACCGCCACCGGCGCCAGCAACAGCTGCACCGCAGCGGTGGCGCAGTTGCTGGGCAGGGCCGCTTCGCACAGCTGGTAGGAGAAGGTGACCGCACCGGCGGCCGCGCCACCGGGGACGGACACCGTGCCGTTGCTGTTGATCACATAGCCGGCCGGAGCGCCCACCAGGCTCAGGATCACATCGGCCGGGGCCGGCGGAACCGCGCCGTTGATGGTGTCGTTGCCGAGCACGCTGTTGGTGGTGCCGCCGCTGGTCGGGTTGATGATCGCGCCGCGGAAGTCATCGTCGTTGGCCACCAGCGTGCCGGCGTTGACGTTGAGGGTGACCGTGGCGGTATCGCAGACGCCGGCGAACGGCGCGGCCAGGCACGCCTGGTAGGTGAACGTGGTGGTGCCGGTGTACTGCGGCGGCGGGGTGTAGGTGAAGCTGCCATCGGGATTGAACAGCAACCCGGCCGGCGTGGCACCGGTCACGGCATAGGTGGTGCCCGCAGCGACACTGTCATTCACCGCCACGTTGCCGCTGACCGCGCGCGCCACCTGGGTGGTGAACGCATCGGCCACCGCGTCGGGCGCGATCACGACCGCGATGCTTGCGGTGGCGCAGTTGCCGGTGCCGGCCTGGCACAGCTGGTAGGTCAGGCTGATCGGCCCGGCCGGCGCGCCGGCCGGCACCTGCAGCTGGCCGTTGGCGGTCAGTGTGTAACCGGCGGGCGGTGCATTGATCAGCGACAGCGTGGCCTGTGCAGGCAGGATGGCGGCGCCGTTGAGGGTGTCGTTGACCAGCACGCTGGCGGTGAGTCCACCGGCACTGGTCAGCGGCGCGGCGGTGAAGTCGTCGTTGCCAGCCACGATGACGGCGGCACCCACGTTGACGGTCACGGTGGCGGCATCGCACACGCCCGCATTCGGCGCCGGCAGGCACACCTGGTAGCGGAAGCTGTCCGGACCGGTAAAGGCCGGCTGCGCGGTGTAATTGAACGTGCCATCGGCATTGACCGTCACCGTGCCGTGCGCAGCCACGGCCAACAGGCTGTACTGTGCGCCCACGCCCACGTTGTCGTTGCCCGCCACCGAGCCGGTCAGTGCGATGCCCGCGGTGGCCACGAACGTGTCGTCCACCGCATCGGGGGCGACCACCAGCTGCACGCTGGCAGTGGCGCAGTTGGTGGGCGTGGCGATCTCGCAGATCTGGTAATCGAAGCTCACCGCGCCTGCCGCCGCACCGGCCGGCACCTGCACCTGCCCGTTGGCGTTGACGGCGTAGTTGGCCGGCGCACCGCTCAGGGTGAGCAGCACCGAGGCCGGGAGCACCGCCACCCCATTGAGGGTGTCGTTGCCCAGCACGCTCACCGCGGTGGTGGCGCCCGGCAACAGCGGCGTGGTGAACACATCGTTGACGGCGGCGATCTGGTTGGCCTGCACGTTCACGCTGACCGTGGCGGTGTCGCACACAGTGCCGTTCGGGGCCGGCAGGCACACCTGGTAGGTGAACGAATCCGGCCCGGTGTTGGCGTTGGACGGGGTGTAGCTGAAGGTGCCGTCGGCGTTGACCACGGCCGTGCCACGGGCGGGTGCGGTGGCCAGGGTGTAGGTGGAACCGCTGGCGGTGTTGTCGTTGCCGGCCAGGCTGCCGGTGGCTGGCTGACCGCCGCCGGGCGTGGTCACCGTGTCGTTCACCGCATCCGGGCTCACCACCAGGGTGGCCGTGGCCGTGGCGCAGTTGGCCGGCAAGGCGGTTTCGCAGAAGCGATAGGTCAGCGACAGCGGACCGG
>NZ_QAIW01000381.1:20237-22073 GCF_003061285.1 Stenotrophomonas sp. HMWF003
CGCCCACCAGGCTCAGCGCCACCTGGCCCAGCGGCACGGCACCGCCATTGAACGTGTCGTTGGTGAGCACGGTCGGGGTGAGCCCGCCGGTGCCGGCCGGGATCGGCGTGGCGAAGGTGTCGTCGACCGCCACCAGTGCGTTGGCATTGACCACGATGGCCGCCGTGGCCGTGGCACACACGCTGCCGTTCGGCGCGGGCAGGCAGACCTGGTACTGGAACGACGTGGGCGCGGCGATGCCACCGGCAGGCGCATAGGTGAAGGTGCCGTCGCTGTTGACGATGAGCCCGGCCGGCGGCGTGCCGATGGCGCTGAACACCGCACCGGCCGGTGCGTTGTCGTTGCTGCCCACGTTGCCGGCGAACGACGGTGCGCCACCGGTGGCGTTGAAGCTGTCGTTCACGGCGGTCGGGCCGATCACAACGCTGGCCGTGGCGGTGGCGCAGTTGGTCGGCGATGCGTTCTCGCAGATCTGGTAACTCAGGCTGGTGGCACCGGCGGTGGCGCCGGCCGGCACCGTGATCACGCCGGCACTGTTGATGGTGAATCCCGCCGGCGCGTTCTGCAGCGCGATGATCAGGGAGGCGCCGACCACCGGCGCACCGTTGAGCGTGTCATTGGCCAGCACCGTGGGCGTCGTGCCACCGGTGGCTGAGGAAATCGCCGTGGCGAACACATCGTTGTTGGCCACCAGCGCGTTGGCCTGCACCGGCACGGCCGGGGTGGTGGCGCTGTTGTCGCCCGGGGTCGGGTCGGTGGTGCCGGTGGGCAGCACCAGCGAGACGCTGTTGGCCGGCACTGTGGCCGGGGTGGCGCTGGGCGCGGTGCCGTTGACCAGCAGCACCACGCTGTCGCCCACGCCCACGTTGACCTGCACGTTGATGGCATTGCCGGTGCCGCTGGACTGCGCGCACGACGATGCCGCGGTGGTGGGCTGGCAGCTCCAGGCCACGTTGGTGAGCAGCGCCGACACGGTGTCGACCACGCCCACGCCCTGCGCCGCCGAAGGGCCGGCATTGCTCACCTGGATGCGGTACTGCACCGTGCCGCCGGCCGCCACCGGGCTGGCACTCAGCAACGTCTTGGTCACGCTCAGCTGTGCCTGCAGGGCCAGCGCGTTGGTATCGGTGGCGGTGTTGTTGCCCGGGGTCGGGTCGCCCACGTCGGCCGGCGCGGTCACCGTGGCGGTGTTGTTGAGCGGGTTCGGGTAGCTCTGCGCAAGCAGCGTGGGAGACAGCAGCAACGCCAACAGCCCCACCGCGTGCGCGATGCCGGCCGATGCCCTGCGTGCCCTGCCCTGCCTGCGGGTTGCTGCCATGCGCTCATCCTCGAAGCGGTGATCGTGTCCATCCCCGGCGCGGGGTCATCCCCACGCCCACTGCGCTACCGCCCGGGTGCTAGTACGCGCCCGGGTTGCTGCTGAAGCTGACCGGCACGCTGATCGTTGCCTGGCCCCCATTGATCAGGTTCACCCCCACGCTGACCGCGTTGCCGCCCACCGCACCGCCACTGGCCGCCGCACACGTGCTGCCCGTGCTGGCGCTGCAGGTCCAGGCGGCACGCAGGGTGATGCCGTTGGGCAGGCTGTCGGCCACGACCGCGTTGGTGACCGGATCGGGTCCGTCGTTGCGCACCAGCAGCGTGTAGGTCGCGGTGCCGCCCGGTGTGTAGGTGCCGCTGCCGTCGCTCTTGGTGATCGACAGTTCGGCCTGGCGCGTGCGGTTGGTGATGCGACACACCAGGGTCACGGCGGTGGCGGTCATCGCCGGCGCCTGCAGGGTGAAGCTGCCACCGCTGCCGGAGGACACCACGGTGTTGTTCTGGTCGGTGCATTGC
>NZ_QAIW01000382.1:0-525 GCF_003061285.1 Stenotrophomonas sp. HMWF003
CCGCCTCTCCCAGCTGCTGCGGGCGCGCGGCAGCCACGCACAGGCAGACCCAGGCCAGCCACAACACCAGCCGCCCCAGCCCGAACGAACGCCCCCCCGCCGTGACGCCCAGGGCCTGCAACTGCGCCGCCGCATACGGCACGCGCAGCGCGGCAGCGGCGGCGCTGCGCTGTGGCCACCAGTGCATCAGCACCGGCAACGGCAGCGCGGCCAGCATCCACGGCCAGGCCAGTGTGTCCAGCCATGCCAGCCAGCTGGGCAACCAGGCAGCCCAGTGTTCGGGTATCTGCATCGCGATCATCGGCGACGCCCCGACATCAGCCCGAGGAAGCGCCGGCGCGCCAGCACCCGTAGCCGGGTGGCAGCCTCGGCGTCCACCCGGGGGCGGTAAGCACCGTCCAGCAGCAGGCGGCCATCGCCATCGGAGAACGCGCGGCTGCCGGGTTCATCGAGGAATTCCAGCCATGCCTGGCCCTGCAGCAGTTCGGCATCCGTTTGATGCGCGCGCGCTGCACGGCGCAGCAA
>NZ_QAIW01000382.1:535-1526 GCF_003061285.1 Stenotrophomonas sp. HMWF003
TGCGCAATGCCGTCGTCGAACAATCGCATCCAGCGCTGTTCGCGGCGACGGCGACGTGCCCGCCACCACCACAGCAGCGCCACGACAGCCAGCAGCGCCACCAGCACCAACCACCAGCCCGGGGCCGGCGGCCACCACGGCGGCGCCGGCGGCAGGTGCACATCGCGCAGCGGCAGGTTGCTGGCCGCGCTCATGCCACCACCGCCGAGGGCATCGGGGTCAACCAGCAGTCGCTGGCGTCATCGGTCGCCACCACGTGCACCTGGATGCGGCGCGACGACAGTTGCTTCTGCAACGCCTCCAACGGTGCCACGAAGCGCGCGCGCCAGTGTTCGCGGACAGCGGCCCGGTCCAGGTCGAGCGTCACGCGGCGACCCTGCGACAGGAACGCCAGCGGTGCCGAGGGCGGCGCCAGTTCCAGCGGGTCCACCAGGAGCATCACCACCACTTCATGGTGCATTGCCAGGGCGGTCCAGCGTGCAACGCTGATGGCCGCGGCCTGGCCGGGGTCGGCCAGCACCACCACGCGCGCGCCCGGCCGCAGCAGCCGGGCGGCATGTTCCAGTGCACGATCCAGGCCGGCATCGTCGGCGGGCGGTTGTGCGTACCAGCGGGTCAAGGCATCCAGCACGCGCAGGACGCCGCGGGTGCCACCGGCCGGCGGCACCGGCGCTTCAACCACACTCCCGCGCAGTGCACCGAGACGGTCTCCCTGGCGCTGCGCCAGCCAGACGGCAATCGCGCCGACGCGCGCGGCCTGCACCGACTTGAAGCGCACCCGCGTGCCGAAATACAGCACCGGGTCGGTGTCGGCCACCAGCAGGGTCAGGCGCTCGCGCTCGGCCTGGAACAGCTTGGTATGTGCGCGCCCGGTGCGGGCGGTGACCCGCCAGTCGATGTGGCGTGCGTCGTCGCCCGCCACGTACTCGCGCGACTCGGCGTACTCCATGCCGCGCCCCCGCATCGGCGCGGGCGCGCTGCCGGCATGGCC
>NZ_QAIW01000382.1:1536-6082 GCF_003061285.1 Stenotrophomonas sp. HMWF003
CAGGCTGGGGCGCAGGCCGTCGCCGTTGGTCGCGCCTGCCGCGCTGCCCACGTTGGCGTCCATCCGGATCAGGGCGCCGGCACGCGGGCCAGCAGTTCGGCCACCAGGCGGTCGCCGTCCCAGCCTTCGGCAGTGGCTTCGTAGCTGGGCAGCACGCGGTGCCGCAGCACGTCCGGGGCCACGCTGCGCACGTCATCGGGGGTGACGAAGTCGCGGCCGGCAAGCCAGGCACGCGCACGCGCGCAGCGCTCCAGCGCAATCGAGCCACGCGGGCTGGCGCCCCAGGCGATGCGACGGGCCAGCGCCGGGTCGTAACGGGCGGCGTCGCGGGAGGCCAGCACGATTTCGATCAGGTAGCGCTCCAATGCCGGCGCCATGTGCAGCGACAGCACCGCCTTGCGGGCGTCGAACACATCCTGCAGCGGCATCCGCGCCGGGGCCGGCGGCGGCGTGCCCAGGGCGTCGCGCGCACGCTCGCGCGCCAGGCGAAGGATCTCTGCTTCGGCATCGGAGTCGGGATAGCCGATGCGCACATGCATCAGGAAACGGTCCAGCTGCGCTTCGGGCAGCGGGAAGGTGCCTTCCTGCTCGATCGGGTTCTGCGTGGCCATCACCAGGAACAAGGCCGGCAACGCGTAGGTGTGGCGGCCCACGGTGACCTGGCGCTCGCCCATCGCCTCCAGCAGCGCGGACTGCACCTTGGCCGGGGCGCGGTTGATTTCGTCGGCCAACAGGATCGGGTGGAAGATCGGCCCCGGCACGAACTCGAAGCGGCCCTCCTGCGGGCGCCAGATCTCGGTGCCGGTCAGGTCGGCCGGCAACAGGTCCGGGGTGAACTGCACGCGCGAGAAGTCCGCCTCCAGGCGCGCGGCCAGCGCGCGGATGGCGGTGGTCTTGGCCAGCCCCGGGGCGCCTTCGACCAGCAGGTGGCCATCGGCCAGCAAGGCGGTCAGGAGCCGATCAACCAGCGCCGCCTGGCCGACGATCTCGCCGGCCAGGGCATCGCGCAGGGCGCGGAAGCCGTCGTGCAGGCGAGAGACCTCGTGTTCGACCGACGGCGTGACCGCCCCGGGGAGCGCATCGGGAAGTGGGGGAATGGAATTCATGGAGACTAGGACCAGCGCCAGGGAAATCGGTTCCCCACTATCATCGCAGCCTGCTGCTGCGCCTGCATCAAGGCGGGATGAACAGGAATCGCGCGCATGCAAGCGCTGCAGGACGCGGCCATCGACGCGCGCTCAGCGGGCGAAGACCTGGGTGGGAGAACCCGTTGGGGTCGCCCCCAAACGCAGAAGGGCCGCACAGGGCGGCCCTTCAACACGCATCAGCGCCGCAGGGATTCAGTCGGCGCGCTTTGCAACCCGCAATACCTTCGGGGTCACGAAGACCAACAGCTCGGCCTTGTCCTTGTTGCGGCTACGCTTCTTGAACAGGTTGCCCAGGAACGGCACGTCGCCCAGGAACGGCACCTTGTTGATGCTGTTGCGGTCGGTGAACTCGTACACGCCACCGATGACGACGGTCTGGCCGTCCTCCACCAGCACGGCCGTGTTCACTTCGCGGCGATTGATCGTCGGCACTTCACCGTACCCCTGCAGACGGATGTAGCTCTCGACTTCATCCTTCTTGACCGACATGTTCAGGAACACGCGGTTGTCGTTGGTGATGGTCGGGGTGACCTTCAACTCCAGCACCACTTCCTTGAACTGCACGTTCGGCGTTGCGGCACCACCGCTGCCGCCACCGGTGATGGTGACGTAGGCGATTTCTTTACCCTGCTTGATCAGTGCTTCGCGCTGGTTGGTGGTCACCACGCGCGGGTTGGAGATCAATTCGCCACGCGACTCCTGCTGCATGGCCGACAACTCCACGTCCAGCAGGTAACCGGCGTTGAGGATCGACAGTGCCAGCGAACCCGGGTTGGAGGCGGCCGCGACGGGCAGGTTCCAGTTGAGGTTGTTGCCGCTCAGCGTGTTCGGCGTCCGCACGGGTATTGCGCCCGTGCGGCCACCGGCCTCCCATGCCGCCACGTCGCGGGCGTATTGGGTGGCATTGGTGGAATTGCTGGTGGCGTTGGCGTGATTCTGATCAACGTTGCCGCCGAAGTACACGTTGTCGCGCGCACCGCTGATACCGAACTTGGCGCCCAGTTCCCGGGCGAACGAATCGGTGGCGATGACGATGCGGCTTTCGATCAATACCTGGTCGACCGGGCGGTCGATCACGTTGATCAGCTCGCGCATGCGCGCCAGCTTCTTCGGGATGTCGCTGATCATCAGCGTATTGGTGCGCTCGTCGGCAACGATGCGACCCCGCGAGGACAGGAACCCGCTGTCTTCCTGCGAACTGCTGCCGCTGCCACCACCGCTGCCACCGCTGTTGCCGCCGATGCCCTTGGCCTCGGTCAGCGCTTTGAAGATCTGCGCGGCGTTGTGGTAGTTGATCTGGATGTAATCGGTGACCAGGTCTTCGCGGTTCTCGATCGCGATGCGCGCGTCTTCCTTGTCCTGCTCGAACTTGGCCAGTTCCGGCTGCGGGGCGACCCACACCACGCCGCCTTCGCGACGCTTGTCCAGGCCCTTGGCGCGCAGCACGATGTCCAGCGCCTGGTCCCACGGCACGTTGACCAGACGCAGGGTGACGTTGCCTTCGACGCTGTCGGAGGCCACCACGTTCAGGTTGGACTCTTCGGCGATCAACTGCAGCACGGTGCGCACCGGCACGTCCTGGAAGTTGAAGGTCACCGGCTTGCCGCTGTACCCGCGCTGGGCAATGGCGGTGGCCGCCTGGGTCACGGTGGTGGCATTGATCGCGCCGGTGGCCGGGGCCTCCTTGCGCGGGCTGATCTCCACCACATACTCGTTGCCGGTCTGGTAGGCCAGCGACTCGAACGCGGTATTGGTGTTGAGCACCAGCTGGGTGCCGCCGCCGTAGGGCTTGGGATCGATGCGCTGCACCGGCGTGGCGAAATCGACCACGTTGATCGACTTCTGCAGGTTCTCCGGCAGGCGCACGTTGCCGACGTCGATCACCACGTTGTTGCCCTGGGTGCGAAGGTCGGGGCTGGCGCCCTTGCCGTCGAACTGCAGGATCAACCGCCCGGCGCCGTCGTCACCGCGCTTGAAATCGATCTTGGATACCGACAGCGAAGCCGGCGCGGTGATCGGCGCGGCGCTGGCGGCAGGCTGCGGAGCCGCTGCGGCGGGCGTGGCCGCCAACAGCGTGCCATTGGCCACCATGAGCGCGACTCCCAGCGCGCACAGGTGGATCAGCTTCGGGCGCCTGTCGGGACGCTGCCGCATGGCATTGGAAAAGGTCATCGTGCTATCCCCGTAATCATTCATTGATCTTCAAGCGCAAGCGATGCAGGCCGTTCCAGCCAGCCGCCCGCGCCATCCGGCACCAGTTCAATCAGTTCGATCCGGTCTTCGAAGACCCCGGTCACCCGGCCGTCGCTCTGCCCCAGATAGACGCCCGGACGCACCCGATAGGTGACCTTGTCCGGCGCCATCACCAGTGCGACCAGCCCGCCGCCCCGGCCGAGCGAACCCACCATGTCCAAGGCATCCAGCGGGAAGGCTTCCAGCGGTTCCTTGCGACGGTTCGGGTCCGGACGCAGCCCCGACCCGCCCTGCGGATTGGTCCAGGCGTCGGTGAACGGATCCCGCATCCCCTGCGCGGAATACTCGAACGTTTCAAACTGCTGCATCACCGGCAGTGGCTCAAGCGGGGGCGCCGGGCGCGCACGCACGTCCTCCACCCACTTTTCCAGGTTCGGCGCATCGCCCGGGGTACTGCTTATCCCGCGTGCGCAACCGGCCAGCAGTGCCAGCACCAGCAACCCGCATACCCGTGCGGTCATCCCCAGGCTCATGGCGTGCCTCCGGGCTTGGCGGTCTTGTCGGCGGCGGCCGCCTTTTCCTGCGCTTCCATTTCCAGCTCGTCCAGGTAACGGTAGGTCTTGACCGTGCCCGACAGCTCCAGCGCACCGCTGCGCGCGGTGATGCCGGTCTTGGGATCCTTCGGCTTCAGGTTGATGTCGTGCATGGTCAGGATGACCACGCGCGGCAGCGAGGCCACGCCACTGACGAACGCACCGAACTGGTGGTAGCTGCCCACCATGCGCAGGGCGATCGGCTTTTCGGCGTAGAACTCCTTGGGCTGCTCGGCACCGGGCTGGAACAGCTCATTGACCAGGCCGCTGGACAACGCGGTCTGCGAGATGTCGATGATCAGGTCCGGCATTTCGGTCTTGCTGGGCAGCTGGCGCAGCATCTGCTGCAGCACCTGCTCCATCTGGGCCAGCTGCTGCTTGAGCGGCGCCAGGTTGACCGCACGCCCCTGCTCCTTGACGAACTCTTCCCGCAGGCTGCTTTCGGTGTTTTCCAGCGAGGCCAGCTCTTCACGCTTGCCGCTGATCAGGGCGAACCACGCCAGGAACACGATCAACAGCGAGAGCAGCGCGCAGAACACCACTTTGGCCTGTTGCGGCCAGTTGCCGATGTTGTTGAAGTCCAGCTCTTTGAGATTCATCTTCTGGCTCATG
>NZ_QAIW01000382.1:6092-10036 GCF_003061285.1 Stenotrophomonas sp. HMWF003
CCGGGGCGGCGGCAGCATCGGCCGGCACCACCACGCTGCCATCGGCATTGATCCCGTTCACCGGCTCGCTCTGGGCCGGCAGGGTGACCTTGACCTCGAACATGTACGGCAAGGCGCTGATGTCACTCAGCGTGGTCGGGCCGTCCTTGCCGGGCTCGGGCTTCTTGGCCTCGATCACCGACAGTTCCGGCTTGCTCATCCAGCCCGAACTTTCCAGGTTGCGCATGTAGGCGCTGACCCGGGCGTTGGACTGGGTGCGCCCTTCCAGGGTGAGGATGTCACCTTCCTGCTTGAGCGAGGTCAACACCACGCCGTCGGGAATGGTGCGCACCAGCGCATCGAACAGGTGGACCATCTGCGAGCGCTTGGCCTGCAGTTCCTCGATCACCTTCTTGCGCGCCAGCAGGCGGTCCTTCTGGCGATCCAGGCGGTCGATCTCCTTGTTCTGCTCCTTGACCTTGGCGATCTCGGTCTGCAGGAAGGCATTGCGCTCGCCCTGCCCGCTGACCTGCCGGTCGTAGTAGAACCAGATCAACAGCGACAGCAGCACGCCGCCGATGGCCGCCACCCCGAGCATGCCGTAGAAGTCACGCTGGCGTTGCTTGCGCCGCTCGGCGCGCCACGGCAATAGATTGATTCTTGCCATCAGTCAAAGCTCCTCAGCGCCAGACCGGTGGCAATCATCAGCGCCGGGGCGTCCTGGGCCAGGGCATGTGCCTGTACCTTGGGACCCAGGGTCATCTGTGCCAGCGGGTTGGCCACCACGGTGGCCACGCCCAGCTGTTCTTCCACCATCTCCGGCAGGCCGGCCAGCGCAGCGCACCCGCCGGCCAGCACGATGTGGTCCACGCGGTTGAATTCGCTACCGGCATAGAAGAACTGCAGCAGGCGGCTGATCTGCTGGACCGTGGCCTCCTTGAACGGCTCCAGCACTTCCATCTCGTAGCTTTCCGGCAGCCCGCCCTGGCGCTTGGCCAGGCCGGCTTCCTCGTAGGTGAGGCCGTAGCGGCGCATCACTTCGTCGGTCAGCTGCTTGCCGCCGAACACCTGTTCGCGGCTGTACAGGCTCCGCCCGCCGCGCAGGACGTTCAGGGTGGTCATGGTGGCACCGATGTCCACCAGGGCGACCACGCCATCGCTGGCGATCGGCAGCTCGCTGGCGACCAGGGCAAAGGCGTTCTCGACCGCGAAGGCCTCCACGTCCATGACCCGGGCGGTCAGCCCGCCGAGCTCCAGCGCCGACTGGCGCAGCTCCACGTTCTCCGACCGCGACGCCGCCAACAGCACCTGGACCATTTCCGGGTTGTTGGGGATGGCACCCAGCACCTCGAAGTCGAGGTTCACTTCCTCGATCGGGTACGGGATGTAGTTGACCGCCTCGAGCTCGACCTGGGCTTCCATGTCGTTCTCGTCCAGGTCGGCCGGCATCGGGATCAGCTTGGTGATCACCGCCGAGCCGGCGACGGCTGCGGCAGCGTGCCGGGCCTTCGTACCGGAACGGTTCACGGCGCGGCGGATAGCCTCACCCACGGCCTCCACTTCCACGATGTTCTTTTCCACGACCGCATTCGGCGGAAGTGGTTCCACAGCGTAATGTTCCACGCGGAAACGATTGCCACTGCGGGAAAGCTGCAAGAGCTTTACTGCAGTCGAGCTGATGTCGACGCCAATAAGCGGCGACTGGCTTTTTGGGATAAGCCCCACGGTTTCTCCCCTGCCGACGGGCACTTGGACGCATAACCTGCGCCCGCGCATTAATAACGTTTTTTTTGCAAACCGCAACCATCACGCAGTGAAACGTGCACTACCGCACGTTTCACGGCTCCCCAGACGGTCGTCGATCTGCGCTCCCCGGGAACAACCCCAGCCGTTCCCTTGCGTAATCTATACTCTGCGGCCACGAAATTCGCAATCGGAATCTGTCACTGATGACACGCTTTCGCCGCTGGCTGCGCTGGTTGCTGGTCGCCATCCTGGTCCTGGGCCTGATCGGCGCCGCCGTCGCAGGTGGCCTGTACTACGCCATTTCCTCCAAGCTCCCGGACGTGCAGACCCTGCGCGACATCGAGATGCAGGAGCCCATGTACGTGTATGCCAGCGATGGCAAGCTGATGGCCGTGTTCGGCGAGTCGCGGCGCGTACCGATCACCATGAAGGAGGTCCCGGAACGTCTCAAGCAGGCCTTCCTGGCCACCGAGGACGCCCGCTTCTACGAGCATGGCGGGGTGGACTACAAGGGCATCGGCCGCGCGGTCTGGCTGCTGGCCACCACCAACGACAAGCGCGTGCCGGGTGGGTCCACCATCACCCAGCAGGTCGCCCGCCAGTTCTTCCTGAGTTCGGAGTACAGCTACACCCGCAAGCTGGCCGAGATCCTGCTGGCGCGCAAGATCGAGTCCGAGCTGAGCAAGGACGAGATCTTCGAGCTGTACCTGAACAAGAGTTTCTTCGGCAACCGCGCCTACGGCGTGGCCGCCGCGGCAGAGTTCTACTACGGCAAGAAGCTGGGCGAGCTGGACCTGGATGAAATGGCCTCGCTGGCCGGCATCCCCAAGTTCCCGTCCTCGGGCAACCCGATCAGCAACCCCGAACGGGCCCGCGAGCGCCGCGACTTCTATGTGCTGCAGCGCATGGCCAGCCTGGGCTTCATCAGCCAGGCCGAGGCCGATGCGGCCAAGGCGGTGCCGATGCACGCCAGCGCGCATGAGCCGCCGGTGCAGGTGGAAGCGCCCTACGTGGCCGAACTGGTCCGCCAGGAAATGATCGCCCGCTTCGGCGGCGACGTGGTCAACAAGGGCTACCACGTCACCACCACCATCAATGCCGAGCTGCAGACCGCGGCCAACATTGCCGTGCGCGATGGCCTGCGGGTGTACGACCACCGGCATGGCTGGCACGGCGTGGAACAGCACTTCGAGGTGCCGGCCGATGCCGATGCCAAGGCGCTGGCGGCCAAGCTGGCCGGCATTCCGGCACAGTCCGGGCTGCTGCCGGCGATCGTGGCCTCCACCGCCGCCGACGGCAGCGCCACCGTGGTGCTGGCCAACCGCAGCGAACTGGTGCTGCCCGTCGCGGCCAGCCGCTGGGTCAACAAGACCCCGGCCAAGCTGCTGACCCGGGGTGACCTGGTGCGGGTACGCGCGGGCGACAAGGAAGGCGAATGGCTGATCGACCAGATCCCGCGCGGTCAGTCCGCGCTGGTCTCGCTGGATGCTGAAAGCGGCGCCCTGAAGGCCCTGGTGGGCGGCTTCAGCTTCTCCGGCAACAAGTTCAACCGCGCCACCCAGGCGCGCCGCCAGCCGGGCTCGAGCTTCAAGCCGTTCATCTACGCGGCCGCCTTCGACAAGGGGTTCAACCCCGCCTCGATCGTGCTCGACGCCCCGGTGGTGTTCCGCGACCGCCGCGGCAAGACCTGGTCGCCGCAGAACGACGGCGGCGGTTTCCGTGGTCCGATGCGCCTGCGTGAAGCGCTGGTGCAGTCGCGCAACCTGGTCTCGGTCCGCCTGCTCGACGGCATGGGCGTGGATTACGCGCGCAAGTACATCAGCGAATTCGGCTTTGCCGAAGCCGAGCTGCCGCCCAACCTGTCGATGTCGCTGGGTACTGCGTCGGTGACCCCGTTGTCGGTGGCGCGCGGCTACGCCGTGTTCGCCAACGGTGGCTCGCGGGTGGACACCTGGGTGATCGACCAGGTGACCGACCGTGATGGCGTGGTGGTGTTCAAGGAAAACCCGGCGATGGCCTGCCGCGACTGCGCCGGCACCAGCGGCGGCGCGCCGGTGAGCCAGGTGGTGGACGGCTTCAACTTCGGCGCCCCTGCCGCCCCGGCCACCGCCGCGACGGCCAAGCCGCAGCAGGCCGCCGAACCGGCCGAACCGGCCAAGCCGGCGAACCCGGATGCCAAGGTGGCCCCGCGCGCGATCGACGCCCGCACGGCCTACCAG
>NZ_QAIW01000382.1:10046-13936 GCF_003061285.1 Stenotrophomonas sp. HMWF003
CTGGTCTCGATGATGCGCGACGTGGTCCAGCGCGGCACCGGTACGGCCGCCAAGGTGCTTGGCCGTGAGGACGTGGGCGGCAAGACCGGCTCGACCAACGACCACCGCGACGCCTGGTTCTCCGGTTTCGGCGGGCCCTATGCCACCACCGTGTGGGTCGGCCGCGACGACTTCCGCTCGCTGGGCTACCGCGAGTACGGCGGCAAGGCGGCCCTGCCGATCTGGATCGACTACATGCGCGCGGCGCTGAAGGACACCCCGATCGCCAAGAACGATCCGCCTTCGGGCATGGTCCAGGCCACGCTCAACGGCGCCACCGAGTGGGTCAAGGTGGAGGACATGGACAAGATCGAGGACTTCAGCTTCGACACCCATGTGCAGCAGGCGGACGACGCCGCGTTCGATATCTTCTGACCGCAGGTGCCGGGTATGCCCCGGCACCGCGGACGGGCAGAGGCCGGGCATTGCCCGGCCTTTTTTTGTCTGCCGGCTGCGCATGGCCGGCTCCACCTCCGCCTACGCGGCGTCCCCGGGTAGAGCCACCCCATGGGTGGCTGCCTCCGAATCCGGCATCACGCGCAGCCACCCCATGGGTGGCTCTACCGCCTTGTCACATCGCCGGTGTACATTGCCGTGCAGGTCGCACAGGAGTACCGGTCATGCATCGAGCCCGTCAGCATGCAGCCACCCAGACCCGCGAGCGCCGCCACCGGCTCGCCCATGAAGCGGCCCGATTGATGGCCGAGGGTGGCATCCGCGACTACCACCAGGCCAAGCTCAAGGCGGCGGCCCGGCTGGACATCCACGATGATGCCTCCCTGCCCCGCAACGCCGAGATCGAGGACGCGCTGCGCGAGTATCAGCGCCTTTTCGCCGGGCCCGACCACGGCAGCCAGCTGCGCCAGCGTCGCGAGGCGGCCCTGCGTGCGATGGAGTTCCTGGAGCGGTTCGCGCCGCGCCTGTGCGGGCCGGTGCTGGATGGCACCGCCGATGCCAACAGCCCGGTGCAGCTGCAGGTCCACAGCGACGACGCCGATGCGGTGCAGCGCCACTTCGACGAACACGGCATCCCCGCCGAACTGCGCACCCGCCGCCTGCGGCTGGACCGCGAGCGTGTGCTGGACGTGCCGGTATGGGTGTTCAGCGCCGAAGACCTGACCTTCGACATCGCGGTACTGCCCTACGACGCCCTGCGCCAGCCGCCGCTGTCGGCGATCGACGAGAAGCCGATGCGGCGTGCGTCGGTGGCGCAGCTTCGCCAGGTGTTGGCGGAGGCGGAGATTGCCGGGTACCTGGCCCCTGACCCGTGATGGGCGCAGGGGCGCTGCGTAGCCTTACCAGCCCAACAGGCCGCGCTCGAATGCACCCGGCTTGAGCTGGGTGTAGAAGGCATCGAGGAAGATGTTCGGGTTGGGCTCGCCGTGGATCTTCGCTGCCACCGCCGGAACCCGCACCGTCTCGATAACCTCCCACAGTTCCGCTGCAGGCATCGAGTACGAGCTGTCCGGCATCGCGAAGCGTGCCGTGGGCGGTAGTGCGCCGTCCATGGTCCTGGCCACCGCTTCAATGAGCGCCTCCGTCGATACTTTTTCACGCGGTCGGCGGCGCACCGTCTGCGCGAACATCAACTCCGAGAAGATCCAGGGCGAACCGGTGTACGCCCGCCCCTCCACGTAGTCGTCGATCCGCACCGCCTTGCTGTCCAGGAACAGCAGCAACTCGGCCTGGTCGATCATGCGCTGCAGCGCGACGTTCAAGATCATGTACATGCTCGCGGCCGTTCGCGTGACACGCGCGTAGTAGAACGTATCCGGCTTGCCGGGAATGACCGAACGGATCTTGTCCACTTCATGCAGCAGCGTGTATACATCCCCCCACACGCAGGAATCGACAAAGACCTTCAATCCCAGGCTTTCCAGATGCACGGCCAGTGCAACCACCGCGTCGTGGTCCTGGTGGGTGTGCGACAGGAAGACATCGGCGGTCTCGGTCGGGAACAGATCGCTGGCGATGGCCTCGGCATCGAGCAGATTCTCATCATTGAGGATGTAGTCCCGGATCCTGACCAGGCGGTCCCGGTTGCGGGTCTTGAAGCTGTCCATCGCCACGCCATCGGCGTACAGCGTCAGTGCGTCGAAGCCGGCGATTCTTGCATCCAGAAGCATGCGCGTTCCTTCTCGTGTTTTTTGGGGAGTGGCATGGGTCCAACCGGGTGCCAGCGGAGGTCATGTCCAGCCAAGCAGCTGCTTTTCCTGCTGGCTCAGCGGCAGCTTTCCGTACAGGTGATCCAGGAAGACCGGGGGGTCGTGCCGGTAGGAGGCGGCCGGAAATCCCGTGGTATCGGCTATCGCACGCTCCAGCACCTCCCACGCCAGGATGTGGGGTGCCTCCGGCGCGCCGAACAGCGCACGTTGCCCGCCTGCGACCGCCTTCAAGGCATCCAGCGTCAGCCGCGGACGACCACGCCGCGGCAGGTGCCGGGCAAACGTGAGTTCGGAGAACACCCAAGGGGCGCCGGCATGACGGCCGTCGTCCACCCACGTCTGCCCGTGCGTCGGCTCACCTTCCAGGTGCAGGAAAAGCTCGCAGCCATCGATCAACCGCTGCAGCATGGCGTTGAGCGCCATGCAGACATTGGCCGAAGCGGGTGCTGCCTTGCCCGGATGTAGAACGTGCACGCCTGCCGAACGGCGGCGTTCGCACAGCACCTGGTCCATCTCCCGCTGCAATGCATCCACCGTGCGCCAGAGACAGGAATCCACGAAGACGCTCACGCCCAACCGCTCCAGCATCACCGCCAGCTGCAGCACCTGCTGGCGATCCACCGCGCCGTGTGACAGGAACACATCGGCCTGCAGCGCGGGCAGCGCTGTCCGCTGCGCCGACGCGGTATCCAGCAGGTTGTTGCTGTTCAACAGACAGGCAGCCACGTCCTGCGCGGCCAGACTACACCGCGCCTGGAAGGCTGCCGTGGCCCCCGGGTCCACCTTCAACGCGGCGTCGGCGAAATCCCGTACCCGAAGCTTCAGCAGCATGCGCGTGCCTCCTGGACGAACAGGTACGCCAGCACGACGGCCGCCACCAAGGGCGGGTGGAACGCCAGCACCGTGGGCCGGCATAGCACCCTCAGCAACGGCTCGCGCACGGCGGCCAGCCGCGCGCCGTCGATGCGATAGGCAATCCGCTGTGCCAGCGGCGCATCGCTCGCCGCGTTGTACAGGCGCACGAAGGCGCGTTCCTGCTGCAGGAAGAACGCATGGAAGCCCATGAACAGCCCGCCCGGCAGCACGAACAGCGCCCAGTGAAAGGTCACCTGATCGCCGAGCGAGCAGGCCAGCAGCGCGGTCAGCACCGCTACGCTACCCGCCTTCATCGCCGTGGCGCTGTTCGCGAGCCTCGCAATGACACCCTGCAGGAACGCGAGATAGCCCAGACGCCACGCGATCTGGTCGCTGATGTTCTCCATCGGAATCCCCTTGTGATGCAACGGACAGGGCACCGCACGGGCGCCCCGCCCCGCCGCTTACCAGCCGATGCCCACGCCGAGGCCCACGCTCTGCTCACCGCTGTTGGTGAACGCCCCATTGAGGCTGAAGGTGGCCGAGCCGCGTTCGTTGAGCACCCGCTGGTAGCCCACCGCCATGGCCGATTCGCCATCGCTGTAGCCCACGCCCGCACCGAGGCGGTTGTAGGTGGCCAGGCCGGCGGTATTCATCGCCATCGCGGTCTGCGCACTGCTCATCGCCGCCATGCGGTTGAAGCGCTTGTCCATCTTGTCCAGGCGGCGTTCGAACGTGCTGATCGCCCCATCGGTGTACTCGTTGGCGCGGGCCAGCATCTTTTCCAGCTCGGCGGTATCGACCTGCGGCGTCGGCGCCGGGGCGTCGGCC
>NZ_QAIW01000382.1:13946-22250 GCF_003061285.1 Stenotrophomonas sp. HMWF003
AAGCCGCCGCCGGATCACCCGACGCGCCGGCAGGGCCCTCGCCCTCCGTGGCGGCCGGCGGCGTGGGTGCACTGGCCGACGCCAGCGCGCGGCCCTCCGGCGGCGCACCGACGCGTTGCTCCAGCCCATCCATGCGACCGTCCAGGCGCTGCTCCATGGCATGCAGCTGACCGCCGTTGACCGCATCGCGGCTGCCCGGCGCGATCAGGCCGTTGGCCACGTTGCCGAGCACCATGCCGTTGGGCCCGGCGAGGTTGAGCTGGCCCAGGCCATCGCTGCGGGTGTTTGGGCTGTCCTGGAAGACTGAACGTAATTGGTTTTCGACCTGATCAACCCGGGTTCCAGTGGTGATAACGGCACCGTCGAGCGCATTGAGGGCATCACCCAGGGTGTGCTGCGAGCCGCCCTGCACGTTGAAGGTGGGGCCGACGATGTTGCCGTTGGCATCGACATCGCTACCGAGGGTCGCAAGTGCACCGCGGAGCTGACCGACGGTGGCGGCGTCATTGGCGTTGCGGCCGTTGGCTACGTTTACGATACGACGCTTTAAGCTGCTATTACCGATCGAGACAGTTCCCGCTTCATCTGCAAACGATCCAACTCCCAATGCGACACTGCCTACACCGCTACGCGTAACCTGACTAGTGGCGCCAATCGCCAATGCTTCGGAAGCGTCAACTTTCGAGCCACTGCCAACGGCAAGCCCATGGCCGCCTTCGGATGTGACCCAAGAGCCGCGCCCCAAAGCAATAGAGTTGTACCCAGCAGCGTGTGCGTAACTTCCGATCGCGGTCGCACCGTCGCCCGCGGCCGCAGCATCGGCCCCCAATGCCACCCCAAGGAAGGCGGCGTAAGCTGACCGGGATTCATCATCGGAATAGAATGCCATCCAGCGTGATGTATCCTCGATGTTTGCCAGCCTCTCGTTAGTGGCGCTGAGCTGCCTCCCCGAGACTGCATCGGAGCTATCCGATTCCAACCGACCATCGGCGACACCAGTTAAGGTGGCTCCGTTAAAATCAACGACTCGCTCAGAATCTGAATCGGCGGTAATGCTATTTAGGCGAGAGACGCCCTGCGCGCTCTTTATCTGATCGAGATCATTTCGATTGCGTTCGATCTTCTGCTCAGCAGCGTAGAGCTGGCCACCATTGACCGCGTCGCGGCTGCCCGGTGCGATTAGGCCATTGGCTACATTGCCCAGCACCATGCCGTTGACTCCAGCTAGGTTGAGCTGGCCCAGACCATCGCTGCGAGTACCAGGGCTGTCCTGGAACACCGAACGCAGTTCATTTTCGACCTGATCAACCCGGGTACCAGTGGTGATCACTGCACCGTCGAGGATGTTCAATGCGTCCTCTACAGTCCTTTGGGTTCCGCCCTGCATGCGGTAAGTCGGCGCGATAACAATGCCATTCAAGTCCATGCCAGCACCGCCTCCCAAAGAAGCCAAGGACTCGCCCAATTGCGCAACGGTCGTTGCGTCAGTGTCGGCCGTCCCTCGTCCAACGTTTACAAGCCTGCGCTTTGTAGTGAGATTTCCAACTGAAACTACGTCTTTTTCCACCGCTTCCGAGTAAGCGCCCAAAGCCACTGATCCCTCGGCGCCAGCCCTCACTTTCGCGTAAGCGCCCAGTCCAACACCAAAGCCCGCCTCAATATCTGCGCCAGCGCCAAGCGCGAATCCGGCAGTCGCAGAGGCCTGCACAGCGGCTCCACGACCCAGTGCCACAGAGTTCATTGCCAGGGCACTTGAGTAGCTTCCTATCGCAGTGCCCCCCTCCGACGCCATGGATGCCTGCGCTCCATTTCCGACTGCGACGCCGTAGTTTCCGGCCTCCGCTGCCTCTTGATCCGGTTCTCCACCGAACTCGATCAGGGCGCTTTTTGCCTCGATGGCGGCGACGCGCTGGTTGGTGGCAAACAGCTGCCCACCATTCACCGCATCGGTACTCCCCGCCGAACTGATATCGCCCGCTGCCACCCCCCGCACCTTGCCGCCGTCCACATCAATGGAACCGTCGGCCGCATACCGCACCACGCCCTCCAGGTCGGGGTCGAAGTTGTCGAACTCGGAACGCAGGACATCCAGGTCGCGCCGGTTGTCGGCGATGCGGGTGCCATGATCCGCTATCTGCGCCGCATGACTGGACAGCAGATTTCCATTCGCCGTCACCTTCTGATCGATGGCGAATACCTGTTTACCCGTCACCGCATCGGTGCTGGTACTGCTCAGGGTGGCGTCGGCCACGTTCACCAGTTTTCGCTTCAGGCTGGCGTTACCGACGGAGACCTGGTTCGTGCCGCTGGTTACCGACTTCTCGCCGAGGGCGACCGCGTTCTCGTGCGCTGCCTTCGCATTTCCACCCAAGGCAACCGCGAACTGCGCCGTTGCGCCCGATGCACTCCCCACCGAGATCGCATTGGTGCCCACTGCATTGGCGTTGTTGCCCAAGGCAACCGAGGCCACGCCATTGGCCTTGGCGAGGCTACCCATGGCCATGGCAAGATTTCCCGTGGCCGTTGCCTTGTTCGCGTCGCTCACTTCGGCGGCCGTGGCCACCAGATTACCGGTGGCACGCGCCTTGGCCAGGGCGCTATCGGCAGTGGCCTGCGCGCCGGTGGCGGTACTACGGACCGAAGCCACCTCTACGTTGGTGGCGTTGAGCTGCTTGCCGGTCACCGCCTCGGTGCTGGTGGCGCTCAGCGTGGCATCGGCCACGCCGCTCAGCGTGCGGTTGGCATTGGCCTTGTTGCGCACGTCCAGTACGGTGCCGGTGTTCTCACCGCCCAGACGCACGTTACCCGTGGCCGATGCCTGGCTGACCAACCCACCGAGCACGTCCGCTTTGCTCAGCGCACTATCGGCCGTCGTCCTGGCAGCGTCGGCCGTCGTCTGCGCGCTGATGGCGGTGGTGCGGACCGACGCCACTTCCACATTCGTCGCATTGAGCTGCTTGCCGGTCACCGCCTCCGTACTGCTGGTGCTCAGCGCGCCGTCGGCCAGGTTGACGATCTTCCGCTTCAGGGTACCGTTGCCCACCGATATCTGGTTTGCTGCGGTGGTCTGGGAGCCATTCCCCAGTGCCACGCTGCCGGCATGGGCGGCGACTGCGCGGTCGCCAAGGGCTACAGCGCTCTCCGCGCGGGCGCTGGCCAGGTTTCCCAGTGCCGTGGCGTATGAGCCGGACGCCGAGGCCTCGCGGCCCAGAGCGGTCGCCTGGTTGGCGCTGGCGCTGGCTTTATAGCCCATCGCCGTGCTGTGGATGGCAGCCGCATTGGCATCGCTGCCGAGCGCCACCGCGCGGTCACCGATGGCGCTGGCACGCAGGCCGGCAGCTACCGCACCGTTGCCACTGCGACTGAGCGCACCGATGGCGACCGCGCCATTGCCCGTACTCTTCTCGCCCTTGTCGTTCACCCCGGCACGCGCATCAGCGCCCAGTGCTACGCCACTGCTGTTGTACGCCTTCGCTGCAGAACCCAGTGCCGCGCTCGCGGTACCGCCACTGCCCTCGGCCAGGGCGGACTGGCCCAATGCCAGGGCCGCTGCTGCAATGCGTGCGGCAGCTGCATCCGCGGCCGCCTTGGCGGCATTGGCGGTACTGGTGACGGTGCTGATGGTCTGGTTGGTGGCGTGCAGCTGCTTGCCCGTAACGGCCTCGGTGCTGGTGGTACTCAGCGCTGCATCGGCCACGCCGCTGATCTTGCGGTTGGCGCTCGACCTGTTGCGCACATCCAGCACGGTGCCGGTGTTCTCACCGCCCACGCGGATGGCGCTGCTGGCAGACGTCTGACTGACCAGCCCGGAAGCGGCCAGTGCACGGTCGGCGGTCGCCTTTGCGGTGTTGGCGGTGGTGAGCGCGTTCCTGGCATCCGTCCTGACTGCGTTCAGCTGCCGGCCATTGACCACGTCGGTACTGGTGGCATTGACGTTGCCGTCGGCCACATTGACGATCCGGCGCTTGGTGCCTGCATTGCCAACGGAGACAGTGTTGGCTTCGGACGCCACCGAGCCACGCCCCAGTGCCACGGTGCCGTTTGCACTGGTGCGCGCTTCATAGCCGATGGCGACGCCGTCGTACTCCGCCCGCGACCGGCCCCCCAGTGCGATCGCGCCGGTCCAGCCGCCCGTACCGGCGAAGGCGTCCCCGCCGATGGCGATCTTCGAGATGCCTGCGCCTCCATGGGTCGCTGCGCCACTACCGACGGCGATCGAGTTCTGCGTGTATGCCTTGGCGTCGTTGCCCAGCGCGGTGGTACCGATACCATTGGCAACCGCGTTTGCCCCCACACCGGTGGCGTGGTCGCCGTTGGTGATCTGGACGTTGTAGCCGCTGGCGGTGTTGTTGGTGCCCCGGCTTGAAATCAGGTTTCCGTACGCCACCGATTGGCTGCCGGAGAGCGTGGACCGCGAGCCAAGTACCACCAGGTGGTTGCCACTGACAGTGGAGTCGCGGTAGCTGCTGTCGGTGGTCAGTGCCACCTGTCGGACGACGGCATCGGCCAACACGCCGGCGAAGGACCCAGCGGCTGCATCATGGGTTGCAATACGACCGCCAAAGGCTGCCTGCAGCGCCCAATCCTGCAGGACACGGTTTTCCTGCACGTCCTCGGGCGTGCTCCCACTCTCGCCCTCCCCTGCCCACGCACCCGCGGGCGCAAGTGTCAGCGCCAGGGACAGCGCCCCCGCCCGCACCACCTGGCTGGACTTGCCTCTGGCGGCACTCAGTTCGCTGGCCACCACCCAGCATTGCCGCACGGTGGACCATAGACGTCGGTAGACTTTGTTCATCGTATTCTCCTTGATAACGATTGGGTCAGCCCGGCCATTGCATGCGCATGGCAGGGACGGGTTGTTCAGGGGGTGAGGGTGGTGACGTGCTCGCGATAGCCGTCACGGGTGAGCCGATAGCGCAGCTGCACGGTGTGCCCAGGGGCAACGACGAACGGCAGCGATAGCGAGCCGCCGGGGTACAGACTCTGCGAAACGTCGTGCGCGGTGCAGCGACTGCCCTCGCAATCGGCGATGCTGGTGATGCCCAGGCGCAGCGTGCCGTCGTTGTGCAGCGCATCGCCCTCCACCCGCGGCCGCACGGTACCCTCGGCCGGCAACACATTGACCAGCGCACCCCATACCAGGTTCACGCCGATGCTGGCCTGCGCGCCCGTGTCGCCCGCTGCGCTGGTTTCGTCCGGCCCACGCACGCCTTCGAAGTACACGCGGTAGGCCGTTTCTGCTTCCACCGGGTGCAGCGGAATCAGCCGGATCAGACGATTGCCACCACCGGCCAGGGCGAACTTGCCCGGAGTGATCGCAATGGCGGCTTCGCCGGGTTCGACCTCTACCTCATGCTCCCGCTCACTGGCGGGATCCACAATCCGCCGCAGCGAGGCCTGGATGTACTGCGGCTGGGTGGACTGCGAGTAGATGCGGATCTGGGTGCTGCGCTTGCCATCCACCGAAGCCCGCATCGGGTGCACGGTGAGGTTGGCCTGCGCAGGCAGCGCCAGCAGCAGCGTCAGGGGAATCAGGCAGGCGGTGACTCGTTTCATGCGAATTCCTGGCGGGTCAGGGGGTGGTGGTGGGGACACGCAGTTCCACCTGCAGCTCGCCGAAGTAGGTACCGGCCTGCTGGGTGGAAATGGGAACGCGGGGGATATCGAAGGTGATCGGCGTGGGCACGCAGAACACCGGCTGGCGCATGCCGGGCAGCATCACTAGTCGCAGCTGGGCGGTGTCGATGCCATGCAGTTGCTGCTCCACGCCATTGGGCATCCGCACCGTTGCGCCGCTATGGGCGAGGCTGACGGTGTAGTCCAGGCGACGCGTGTCGTCGGTGCCACCGTCGGTGTGCCAGAGCGAGTAGCCGCTGGGGCCGGGGGGATGCCCGCCACGATCGCGCACGGTTACGCCCAGGTACTGCGCCTGTGAGCCGAGGCCGTCGTATAGGCACATATCCAGCACCGTGCGTCCGCCCACGGTCTGCCCGATGGGGTCGTAATCGGCGTTGAGCCGGACCAGCGGAGAAACGTGCTCGAACGCCGGGAAGTAGATGGAGACCGCGTTTCGATCGGTGATGGTGAAGTCGAAGTTGAACGTATAGCGTGCGAGTGAAGTGCCTGAGACTTGACCCTGCAGATCCAGAACGAGAGTAGCGGTCCATTTCCCAGCGACGAGCCGGGCGAGCTCCTCGTTCGGAATAACAAGACTGACACCTACGCCAGCTGACTCGTGGCGACCACAGGTCTCCCTGACAGCCGACCACAATGGCCTGATGGCAATATCCCAGTAGTCTGAGTAGCAGGAAACTCCCGACACCGGCCGCTGCATGCTGCCAAGCAGACGAACATCGGTGCGCATACCCGAGCGTTCCTCTACAACGCCCAGCCGTATCTCACCCGCTCCATCTGCACCTGCAGTCCATCCGGAAGTAGGACAGCTACCTTGACCGGAGTCGGAACTTGAACCACACACGAGGTGGGAAATGCCGTAAGTCTCGGGGGATGTGCTGCTATAAGCCAATATCGTTTTAGGCGCCCACAGTTCGATCTCCCCCGGCATCGCCGAACGATCCCAGCTCATCATGATGTTCTGCGTGGCACTCACCGGGTGGGTTTCCGGCGGTCGCTGCCCCCACGCATTCGGCATCACCGCCAGCAACGCAAGCGCCACGCCCCACACACCACGCCGGTTCATGGCGTACCTCCAGCGGCCGCGGTCTGCGGCACGGCGGCGATCAGCGCCTGTTCCTGCAGCAGGCGGGTGACCCGGGCCTGCTGGCGGATGTCGGCCGGCAACTGGGCCACGTTCAATGGCGTGCACTCGACCTGCCCCACCAGCATCACTACGTTGCGGCGCTCGCGCACCTGCAGCGGGCAGTGCAGCAGGCGGTCGTCCTGCAGCAGGTACAGGGTGCGTTCGCGGCGCGGGAAGTCGGCAACGAAGCCGCCGTTGGCGCCGGTACCGGGCACCGGTGCGTTGAGGATGCGCGCACCGCGCAGCGGGGCGCCGGCGATGTCGCGGGCGTTGCCGATGAAGGTGTAGGTCACCTCGATCGGCACCGGCATCTGCACCAGCCGTCCGGGCGACAGGAACAGCGGCCGTGCACCGCCCACGCCAGTCACCCGGATGGCGGCGTCGCTGGTCAGCGCGCTGGCATCCTGCACTTCGGCACGGTGGGTCTGGTAGGCCGGCAGCGGCAGCAGGCGGCGCTCGCCCAGTGCCAGGCGCTGCCTGCGCAACCCACCCACCTGCAGCTCGGCGGCCACGCCGGTCAGTTGCAGGTCGTCGGTATCGTCCACCTGCACCGCCAGGCCGGCGTCGGCGCCTACGCCGCCCCCCCAGTAGAAGCCACGGCGTCCCAATGCCAGCCCGGAGCTGTGCGTGGCGCTGTAGGCCATCTCGCTGCCGTCGCGCTGCTGGTAATGGGCCAGGGTCATGCCGGTATGGCCGACGCTGTTCTGCACCTGTGCGCTGAGCGCTGCGCTGTAGCGGTCGTTGTTGTTGCCACGCAGGTCCAGCGACGCCTCGCGGTACTGCGTGTCCGCTTCCTGGCGCACGGTCTGGCCAGCGCTGTAGTTGATGTCCGGCCGTTCGTGCTGCGGCTGCCGGACATCAACCCCATAGCGGCGTTGCGCGCTGCCGCGGTCGCCGCGCTGCAGGCGGGTCAGGCTCAGGTTGAGGTAAACGCCGCGGTCGCGGCCGTCGCGCAGGCTGCTGCGCGTGTCCTGCTGCCACAGACCGATGCGGGTGGACACACTGAACGCCTGCCAGCGCTGGACGCGGCTGTAGCTGGCCTGCCAGGTACGGCTGAGCTGCGGTTCACGCGTGTAGCGCTGCTGCCACGGCGGCAGCAGCGGGTCGAGCCCGGCCATCGGATCGTCGACGTCACCCGGCAGCAGCGTGCCGCGGCTCCAGGTCTGCCGGCGGGTATAGGCCACGTAGGCACTGCCCCCGGCAACCGGCATCGCCATCGACGCACTGAGCGAATCGGCGCAGCCCAGGCGGTCGCGCGCATCGTCCTCGAACACGCACGCCTTGCCGCGTACGCGCTGCTGATACAGGTTCCAGGAAGCGCGGCGGCGGTAGGACAGCTGATGCTGCTGGCCGCTGCTGCCGTCGCTGCCCTGCAGGCCGCTGAAGGTGGCGCGGATATCCTGGGTGGCGAACGCATGGCGCAGGTCCACACGCAGCTCGCCATAGCTGAAGCCACCGAGGTCGGCGACGCCGGCGGTGACCGCCGTGGCGCGCCCCAGTGGCAGGCGCAGGCCGGCCATGGCGGCCACTTCGCCATCGAAGCG
>NZ_QAIW01000382.1:22260-22998 GCF_003061285.1 Stenotrophomonas sp. HMWF003
GTCGCCGCCCTTGTCGAACGGCGCGTCCTCGCTGCGTACCAGCAGCCCGTCTTCGTAGATGCGCAGGGTGACGGTGTAGTTGCCGAACGGGAACCGGCGGGTATCGAGCTGGTTGATGCCGGCCTGCAGGTAGAAGGTCTGCAGCAGGCGCTCGCCATCGAAGGCGTCCACCCGCGCATCGCGGGCCAGCAGCACGGTGAGGGGCAGCGCCTGTACGGCGGCATCGGCATCCACGTAGGCCTGGGTGGTGCCTACGCGCAGGCCGGCAAAGCGGTCCATCGGCAGCATGCTGAAACTGAAGGTGCCGCCCTGCGGGCTGGACAGGTTGCGGCGGTCCATGCGGCCGGCCTGCAGGTAATGCTGCTGGCCCAGGTCATGGCGGTAGTAGGCGTTGTCGAACTGGAAATCATCGCGGCGGCGGCCACCACGGTACTGCTGGCTGTTGAAGTTCCAGTCCACGGCGATGTGGCCGCGCTGCAACACGCCCAGCGCGCCTGCGCCTTGGGCGGTCAGCGCCTGGTAGCCGCGGCCACCGCTGAAATTGACGGTCTGCTGGTGCAGGAGCGCGTTCTCGGCATTGCTGCTGACCTGATGGAAGCGGTCGGCAGCCGGCTCGGCCGCGATCCACTGGCGGGCGACGAACAGGCGCACCGCGCCTTCGCCTTCGTCGTACAGGGCACGCACGGAATGAGGGTCCTCGGGGGGATCGAGATAGCCGCAGCCGGCACTGCTACCGCC
>NZ_QAIW01000382.1:23008-27695 GCF_003061285.1 Stenotrophomonas sp. HMWF003
TGTTGCGTGGCAATGGCTGCGACAGCGCGGGCAGCAACGCGGCCTGCGCCTCGGCGGAAAGGTCCAGCGCCTGCAGCACGCGCGCCGGATCGTCCAGCTGCACGTGTTCGAGGGTGACGCGCACCGGCGACAGCCCGGCCGAACGGCCGAACAGGCGCACGTCCAGTTGTTCGACCTGGCCTTGGACCAGGTCTTCAAAGCCGGGGGGAACGCCGCGTGCCGCGACCAGCGGCGTGGCCAACGACAAGGCAAGCGCGACCGCCAGCCGGGTGACGGCGGGTGCAGGAACGTTCATGGGAGTGATGCCTGAAGCGGCCGGCCCGTGACCGGGCCGGCACGGAGTGTTACGGCGAAGCGGTCTTCTGCTTCATGGCGATGCTGACGATGCCCTCGTAGGTACCGGCGACGGTCAGCGGGGCCTTGGTGGCCTGGGCGATATCCAGGTCCATGATGAACGAGGCGCCCGGCAGCGCACCGTCAAAGATCTCCGAGGCCAGGAAATCCTTCGGCGCCACGGTCAACGGTGTTTTGTTGAGGCTGACGCGCAACGGGACCGCTGGTGCAGTACCGTTCTGGATGACAAGCACAGGGTCGTGCATCACATTGACTTCAATGTCCTTGCTCTCGTCGTTGGTGAAAACACGAACGCGCTCGGTGACAGTGCGCAGGCCATCACCCGGGATGTGGGTCATCTCCATCGAGTCGGGCAGCGGGCTGCCGTCAGCCTTCAGCAGGGCAAGCGACAGGTCTACGTTGGTGTAGACCATGATGTGGGATTCGGCGGCGTTCGCGGACAGCGAAGCGGTGGCCAGCGCTGCAGCGAGCGCGACCTTCTTGAGGATAGGCGACATGGGGTCTCTCTCTTTGTTTCTTCGAAAGGAAGCTTTCGGCGGAAAGCACCGCAACACCGCGTGGGGTGTGGCAGCCCAGTCAGGTTAGTCAGCGAGATGTGATTTACCCATTCAACCCGTCCTAAAAATCGGGTCCCGCGTGTGGATATGCGACAGCGCGCGCAGTACGCGCACATTGAAGATATTCCTACTGCGCGTTGCCTTGCGCCATGCGACAGAAACAAGAAGGACGGCCGTAGCCGTCCTTCGTTCGTCCTCCGTGCCACGCAACGACTTGGCCGGCACCAGGCCGCTCACGCCTCCATCAACACCGGCTCGTCCAGCAGCATCTCCTGCACGTCCTTCCACATCTTCTCGCGCACGCGCCGCACCATCGCCGAGTCACGGGCAGCAGGTACCGGCACCGGCAGCGCCGGCACCGCATAGCGCGCCAGTTCCGCGGCCACGACCGTCGCCATCGGGCGCCGCGCGGGGTCGGCATCCATCAACTGCGCGACCAGCGCGCGCACGTGCGCCGGCACGCCCTTGCGCAGGCGGCCCAGTGTGGGGCGCTGCACCACGCTTGCCTGGGCCGCAGGGTCGGCCTCGTCGCGGTGCATCAGCCAGGAGGTCAACAGCTGGTGGATGGTTGCGCCGAGTCCGTAAAGATCTTCGCGTTGGTGGGTGCCTGCAAACGCGCCACGCTTGGCCTCCGGCGGCATGTAGCTGGGGGTACCCCACGGGGTGTCACTGGTTTCATCGGCACGCAACGCGCCTTCGAAATCGACAGGGCGCAGGCGGCCACTGCGATCCACCAGCAGGTTGGCCGGCTTCAGGTCGCGCCACACCCACCCGGCCGCATGCAGTTCTGCCACCAGCTGCGCCACCCCGGCGGCATAGGCCAGTGCGTCGGCCAACGGGATCTTCTTCTGCGGATCGGCGCAGGCCTGCAGCAGTGGCTCACCGTCGATGTGCTCCATCACCAGATAGCGGTGCTCGCCGATGCAGAACGCGTCGATCACTGCGGGCGGGGCGAACGGCAGCCCGTCCATCGCACGCAGGAACGCCTCTTCGCGCTCGACGAAGCTTCGGCCGTCCAGGCCATGCCAGTTGGTTTCGCCGTGGCGGCGACCTTCCTTCACCACGCACAGCCGCGCCGGCGAGCAGTGGATGTCCACCGCGCGGTAGACGCCGCCCTTGCCACGCTGCATGAACGCTTCGTAGCAGAGAAAGCGGGTCTGCAGCGGCGTGGGCGGCGACGCCATTTCAGCGGGTGCGTGGAACGGGCACTCGATCCAGTCAGGGACCGCCTTGCCGGGCTCGCGCAGGTCCGGGACCAGTTCGCCGCTGGGCATGCGCACGGCGCTGACCCGGGTGCCATCGTCGGTTTCCACTTCCTCGTGGCCGAACGCGCCGTAGCGGAAGAACACCGCACTGCCCGGCCGCAACTGACGATCGAACGGTACGGCAGGCGCGCCCAGTCCCTGCGTGGCCTGGTCGAGCAACTCGGCCAGTTCGACCGCCTGCGCGGCATCGCGCGGATACACGGTGATGAACTTGCCGATCTGGCTGAAGCCGAACGGGATGGCACTGTTGAGCCGCCCCAGGATGTTCAGTGTCTTGACCGATTTGAATGCAACGCCGCGTGCGGCCAGCAGCGGCGCGCAGCGTCGGAACACATCGATTGCATTGGGCAGTGTGGCCGAGATATGCAGCTTCCAGCCCTGCGCGGGGTGGGCCACCTGCGGCGGGCAGTAGCGCCAGCCACTCTTGCCCGGCACCACCGGCAGGTACTGGTCCACCAGCGCACGCCAATCCTGTTCGTGGCGGCCTGCAGCGGGCGCCTGTGGGGCTACGGTATCGAGATCCTGCACGGCATGCCTCCATGGAAAACGGGTCCAGGGGAGTGCGCCGGCCCCTGCCGGCTACCGGCGCACCCGTTCCGTCGCCAGCGCGACAGTGCTGATCAACTGCTGGTCGTGGTGGTGGTGGTGGTGCACAGCGGTGTGCTGGTGGTGATGACGGTGCGGCTGTGGCAGGTACAGGCCGCCACCGATGCACCGCCGCCGGACAGCGCCTGCAGTTCCTCCGGCGAAGAGGCGAACTGGGCGAAGTAGGTTTTCCATTCGGTGCTGCCCGCGCCGGCATGGATGGCCTGCAGGCCCTGGGTACGCAGCTGGTCGGCGAACCCTTTGTCGTCGAGCGCCTTCTGCACGATTTCACTGGTCTTCTGTGAGAGCGACATCTTCACTTCCTCCTGGAACACGTGGGCGATGGCGTCCGCACGGCGGGCTGCCCATCGCAGGATGTTGGCCGGCTTCAGCGCATGCCAGGTCGCTCAGCCCGACCCGGTGGTGGTGGTGCCGGTGCAGATCGGGCTGGTGGTGGTGGTGACGGTGGTGCTGTTGCAGGTGCATGCCGCCGCCCCCGCCTTTGCGCCCAGCGCCTGCAGCTTGTGCGGATCGGTTGCCATCGCGGCGAAGTGTTGACCGCCGAAATAGGTTTTCCAGGCGGCACTTTCCTGCCCACCCAGCACCGCAGCAACTGCCTGGCTGCGCAGTTGCTCGGCGAAGGACGCGTCGGAAAGCAGTTTCTGTACGAACTCGGTCTGGACAGCCATGTGTGCGTCTCCATTTCCGTTGGAAGGAACAGCAGCGTCTGCCTGTGGCCCAGCGGGCATTGCTTCCGGCGATGCGCCCCGGACAGGAACACAGGGCGCACGGCGTCCTGCGTCCGCCCATGGCGGCCACGTCATCGTCAACCTGTGCGTTGCGCTGCTGCATGGACACGGTGGCGACAGCGCTGCGTCGCCGTGCGATGTGTCATCGCCCACGACGGTACGCAACGACGCGCGATCGTTCGCCTGCATCCACCTGTTCGACTGCCCGACCCGGTGCGCCTGCGGGACGCTGGCACCGGTCGGTTTCGGTTACCGCTGTTGCGACTTCATCCCCATCACAACCCCCTGCGTTCCGGATGCCTCATGCATCGGCGGCGGGTCGGCAACATGCCTGTGTCGGCCCGGTCCTGGTCACCCCCGCTGCGCAGCAGCCGCAGGATGCGACGAGAGCGTCCGCCCGGCCATTGGGCGCGTCAATGCCCAAATCGCGTGGTTGCCTATTCAACATTTGATTCTGGGTGCGTACGCACAGTTCCGTTCGGAAGGCGTTCTCACATTCACGCGCCGGCCTGGTGGGCCGGCACGGCGGTCTGCGCAAACGGGCTGGCGGGAGGTCAACGCGGCGGCAGGACCTGCACGCGCTTCACCTCGATATCGGTGGCCTTGAAGCGATGGGTGTCGACCTTGCCCAACAGTTCGACCGTGGTGGCCGCGCCAATGGCCTGGTGCGGCATGTCCTTGTCGTCGATCTCCACCTCGATCTCGCCCGTGGCGTCGCGGAAGCGATAGCGTTCATCGCCCACCTTGGCGACCAGGTGGCCCAGCAACAGCACGGCGTGGTCATCGCGCTGCTGGCGCGCCTGCGCCACGGTGGTGGTGACTGCGGTGGCCCCCGGTCCGGTATAGCCGGCCAGCGCATCGCTGGCGTGCAGGGTGGAGGCAGCGGCAAGCAGCGGAATCAGCAGGTAGTGCTTCATGGTCGGTCTCCTTTCGGCATGGCTTGATTGATGTGACAAGCCTGTTCCGTAGAGCCCGATAGACCTATGCAATTAATACGAAAACGTCACCGCACCGCCCCACCCCGCAGGCCCCGTTCATCGTCATGACGGTAGAGCCACCCCATGGGTGGCTGCCCAAGGGCACCGACGGCAACAGCCCCCGCAAAAAAGGTCCTTCGCCCATCTGCGGCTTGGGCAGAAACGTGCCTTGATGCTTTTCGGGCGCAGCCGTCGGCGGG